>JANODS010000540.1:0-9008 GCA_031412835.1 Acidobacteriota bacterium
ACAAAGCCAGCCGAGGTTACAAAGCCAGCCGAGGTTACAAAGCCCGTCGAAGCCCCCATCGCCGAAGCACGAGCGGCGGACAGCAAGATGCCGGAGGTGAAGCTGGAAGCTCGCCGTCCGGAACGGCCCGCGACGGAAACGGCGAAGGCAAAAGTCGAACCGCCCGCGCAGAAAGTGGCTCCGCAGGCAGACTCGAAGAAGGCAATCCAACGGGAGGCGGCGATAGAGAAAGCTGATCCCAAAGAGACGGAGGCTCCGATTTCGGTGCCGACGTTTGGAGCGCCGTCGAAGAGTTCGGCGACGACCGGGCTGTGGCAGCGAATGCCGTTATGGGAAAAGGCCGCGGCGGTGATCGTGTTCTTGCTTTCCATTGGTGGTTGGCTGATCAATGGCCGTCCGGCCGAAGTGAAAAAGAACGCCCGATCGATCAGTCTACCGTCACCGGCGGCATCGGCCCCCGCTCTCGGGGTTGAAAGTTGGGGCTCGGAGTTGGCGACCGATTTAGCCGGGGTAGCAAGGGGCCGGCAGCTTACGATCTATCGGCCATCGAGAAGGATGAAGGACTATGTGATCGACTTTCAGGGCACCATTCAGGAGCGGTCGCTGGGGTGGATCATCCGAGCGTCGGATCCAAAGAACTATTACTGCCTTAAGTTAGAGGCGGATCGGGGTGGGTCGGTGAAGTTAGTGCGATTCGGAGTGGTCGATGGCCGGGAGGACGCACATACGCAGGTGCCGTTGACGCTACCGCCCTCGACTTCACCTGGAAGCTTTAAGATCCGGGCGGAAGCCAAGGGCCCAAAGATAACAACCTATGTAAACGGGCAAGCGGTGGACGTTTGGGTGGATCAGCGGTTGACGGCGGGCGCGGCGGGATTCAGCAATGAGCGCGGGGAACGGGCCTTGATCAAGACGGTTCAGGTGTCCTTCTAAGACGGTCACAAAGTAGCGAATAGTGGAGCAAAGGAAAATCGATGAGTAACGAGAATCTGGACGATCGTTGGCTTTGGTTCATTGATGACGCGCCGCTGCAGGCGCTGCTGCGGGCGGAATCGGCGATGCCGTCGATGAAGATGCGGGCGGCATCCTCGCCGGCGATTGTAAAGGCGGTTTCCCTCCATATGGAAGGGCGGGCGGCCGAGGCGATCTCCGAGCTAAAGACGGCGGTGGAAGGGGGTGATCGCCATCCTGACGTGTATCTCATGCTGGGCCAGTTCCATTTCGAGAGTGAGCAGTGGACCGAGGCGGCCGACACGTATCGGCGGCTGGTGGAACTTGACCGGAAGCATGCAACTGGAGCATTCAATTTGGGTGTCTGCCAGCACCGGCTACACGAGTGGGAAGAGGCGGAAGCGAGCTTTCGGCTGAGCTTGGCGAACCAGCCGGGGCGGGTGGAGGCTTACCTAGGCCTGGGAATCGCGTGCCTGCAGCAGCAGAACGGTAAGGCGGCATTAGAAGCTTTTGACCGGGTGTTGGCGAAGGACAGCCGGGCGGAATCGGCTCGATTTGGCCGAGCGGCGGCGTTGCAACTTTTGAAACGGTACGATGAGGCGCTGGCTGAGTACGACAAGGTTCCGGCTCAGGATGCGCTACGGATTGACTTGACGAAAAACTGTCTCGCTGTCGCGGCGGCGCAACGGGATATTGCCGGACTGAAGCGGTACGGGCAGAAACTTTTTGACCTTGACGGTGAGTCGGGCCCGGCCCATGAGGCTTTGGCTGTCGTCGCTTTGACAAATGGTGACTATAAGACCGCTGTGGACTACTACGAAGGCGCGATTGCGGCCGGGGTGGAGTGTGCCGAGACCTGGGCGGGGTTGGGAACCGCGGCAGCCCGCAGTGGGAACGATCCGGTGGCGGAGATGGCCCTAAAGCGGGCGCTGGAGTTGCAGCCGAACCACGCTGGGGCCTTGTTTGAGCGGGCGACGCTTGAGGACCGGCGGGGGACCGCCGCCGATGCGCGGCGGGAGTGGGAGAAGGCGGCGGCGGGTACTCGGTCGGAGGCGGCTTACTGGAATTTGGCGTTGGCCGCACAACGGCAAGGCGATCCAAAGGCGGCGGTTGAGGCGCTGCAGAGGTTGGTCGCATTGAATCGGCAGCGGCATGATGGCTGGTATTTATTGGGGGAGTTGCTATCGGAAGATGCGCGTCCGGCCGAAGCGGCGAAGGCGTTCGCCGAAGCGCTGCGGATAAAGCCGGATTGGCTCGACGCGCAGTTTAATTTTGGTTTGTTGGCTTGGCGGGCCGGCCATTTGGACCGGGCGTGGCAGGCGTTCGAATCGGCGGCGGCTCGACAGCCGGAGCGGGTGGGGCTGCACGAGGCAATGGCGCAGTTGGCGGTTGAACGGGGCGACGCCAATCGCGCCGCTGACGCGCTGAAGAAGTTGGACCGGCGGGGCGGGGCATCGGAGACGTTGAGCTTTAATGTCGCCGTGGCGCTGCAGCGTGCTGGACGGGCTCGCGAGGCGGAGGCGCTTTATCGTCGGACGGTGACGGCCAATCCGTCGTTCGTCGAAGGGCTGGTCAACCTGGGACACGCGCTGGAGGCGCAGGGAGATCGAGATGGGGCCGCCGAGTGCTGGCAGAAAGCAGTGGACTTACGCCCGGAGCTGGCGATTTCGGCGTAACGTTAGAGATCGATGTCCCGCGTAGGGGGCGGCTGATCGGCCGTCTCCTTGGCCTTGGCGAATAGATCGTCGAACCGGCTGGAGAGACTCGCCTGGTGGCGGCGATGGCCTGCCAGGGCATCGGAAAATCGTTGGTCGCTGGTCGCGTTGTTCTGGTGGAGCTTGGCGACCTCTTCGGCCAAATCGAACGTTGCGGCCCGGGAAGGGACCTGGGCGTGCTTTACGACCTTGGCCGAGACCGGATCGACCGTGAGAATGCCCTGACAGCAGGGGCAGGTGATTTCGAACGGTTCCTTCATAAGGGATAGTCTATCGAAATCTTCAGGTGTTCTCCTGAACGGGTGTGTGAATTCTTGGTCGATCCCTAAAGCTATTCCCTAGGAATGTCGATAGAAAAGTCATGGGGCAGGAGTTCGTAGTCCAAACAATTCGAGCCAAGCAGATGATCGGGAGGCCGAACTGATGCTCCGCGGAATCATTGTCAGTCCGGACGCCGAACTAGCGGATCAACTGATCGATCTGATCTCGCAGGTCGGTCTGATCGCGATCACCCGCACGGTTGACCGGTATCCATCGACGGACGACCTGAAGAAAGCGATCCGGGCCCATGGGCCTCAGGTTATTTTCTTGAGCTTGGCTTCGGTAGAACGAGCGATCACGACCGCCCAGGTGGCTGAGATCGCCGTTCCGGGCATTCAGATCATCACGATCAACGACGAGACGAATCCGCAGGCGCTGCTCGACCTGATGCGAGTAGGAATTCGGGAGTTCATCGGGGCTCCGTTTCGAGCACAAGATTTGATTGACACGCTAGGCCGGGTGAAAGAGAACCTGCAGCGAAAGCCGTTGGCCTCGTTTGAGTCCGAGTATATCTACTCCTTTTTGCCGGCGAAACCGGGCGTAGGGGCTTCCACCATAGCGATGAACGTGTCGGCGGCAGCTGCAAAGATGGGGAACTGCAAGACTATACTCGTCGATCTGGACCTGAATTCCGGGATGCAGCGCTTCATGATGAAACTCGACAACGAGTTCTGCATCACCGATGCGGCGGAGAACTCTCTCAAGATGGACGAGGCGTTATGGCCCCAGCTCGTCACCTCCATGGGGGATCTCGATGTGATGCATTCGGGTCGTTTGAACCCGGGGCACAGGATTGAGCCGACGCAGATGCGCCATTTGGTGGAGTTCATGCGCCGCTATTACCGTTTGGTCGCGGTCGATCTTTCAGGCAATATGGAGAAGTACTCCATTGAAATCATGGAGGAGTCGCGTCGGATTTTCTTGGTGACGACCGCGGAACTCTCTTCTCTCCATTTGGCGCGCGAACGATTCAACTATCTTAAGACGCTCGACTTGGGCGACCGAATTGAACTGGTTCTCAACCGCAGCCATAAACGGTCTGAGATCGATATTAAGCAGATCGAAGACCTTCTGGGCATTCCTGTGAAAATCGCTCTCCCGAACGACTATCAGGGCGTTAGCAGAGCCCTGACGGCAGGCAAACCGGTCGACGCGAAGTCCGATCTGGGTCGAGAATTCAAGAAACTCGCTCATAGCCTCGTCGAGCGAGAACCGGCCCCAGCGGCCGAAAAGTCAAAGCAGAAGCAGAGCGCTTTGAGTGGAATCTTCTCGATCCTCCCGGGTAAGGGCTCCTTATTCGCGGATAAAAAATCTACCGCTTAGAAAATGAAGGCCAGTCCCCCGCGCAACGTGCGCGGGGAAGGCATCAAAAGCAACCGACGCCCATCGCCAGTATCCACACCGGCCACGCCTTGCGAAAGGGCATTCCGCAATTCGACGATCGCTTCGAGCCGTCCCGACCACAATCCTAAACCCGGAAGTGGCTGCCGAAGCTGCACATTCAAGCCGACTTCGGGCGAGAAGCTTTGCGTCAAGTAGCGATGCGTGGGCAGTGCGATGTTATTATCGGTCCGCAGATAGCTGGCAACAATCCGCGTGCCCGCCCCCGGCACCACCCCGACTAGCCGCACTGCGACCCAGTTTCGCCGAACGCTCCGCAGAAGACGACGCACATCTCCAGCATTGGCGGCCAAGATCGTTTCAGGGGCTAGGGTGCCCGTGTTGCCAGCGCCGAACCACGTACTCCATCCTCGCCCCCATTCCCGGTCAGCGGAAACGAGCCAGCCTCTCCGTTGATAGCTTCCGATGTTCAAAATCGAACTGCGAGAAAACGGGTCCGGCAAAACCTCCGAACGCTCCATCGCCCCGGTGTCCCCCATAACGATCAAGGCACCATTAGCGACTCGCTCTTCGAAAATCGCAACTCCCACACCGGACTTTGCCCCCACCTTCCGTCGAGCAGCGACCTCAAGGTTGCCAGTCCGCTGGACATGCGCCCTACCATCTCGTAACGAGACTCGGGGGAATGCGCTCACGGTTCCGACGTCCTGCCCCAACCGCGGTTCCGAAGGCCCGTCCTGCGACCGGTAGATCTCTTCTGGGGGGGCACCGCTCGAATAAGCAACCTGGATCTGGTGGTTCTTGCTCGCTTTATAGGTCAAGCGAGCGAATGGGCTGACGACATTGAGACGGTCATAAAACGTGACCGACTCAAGCTGCGCACCGTACAGTACATCGACCCGATCACCAAACGCTACCCGGTCGAGAAACGCCGTCGAAAGCGTGCTTACGGGAGGCGCTTGCACGCCATTTCCGACGACGAACAGCTGGCGGACGGTTAACAAGATCTGAGGAGAAGAGTTCGCGGCCATCATTGAGTTTTCCGGTACGCGGCTGAGCCGGGTGCGAAACGACGCCGCCGGGGTTCCGCCGCGCGAAGCATACCCCAAATTGCCCGTCACTTGGAGCTCATGTTGGCCCAATACCGACGTTGCCACCGCGAAAGCCGTTCCTAAATCCGGCTGGCTTCCGAAGCCCGTATTGCCACCGTCGCCGGCTTGAACACGAACCACTCCGCGCGTATCGGAGAAAACACTGGTCGTGCGCCGCCGGGGATCGGAAAGCAATCGAAGCACGGGGCGGGAAGACATGGAACTGCGAAGCACCCACTTCCATTCGTCCGTCATTGGATTGGTCGGAGGAGGCGAAGAATAAACCAGTTCTACCGAGCTTATGAGACTAGCCAAGTTGATTGCCAAAAAGCTGCGCATCCCCGGCTGAATCAGGATATTCTGACGAACCGCGGGCATGAACGCCGGTAAGCTTACTCGGACGCTGTAGGAATCGGGGGGAAGGAAATCGAAGCCAAAAGCCCCTTTTTCATTGGTCGTAACCCGCTGCACCATCTTGTCAAAACGGTTGTAGAGGTAGACGGTCGCTCCCAGTTGAACCTGTCCTACGCGATCGGAGACAATTCCCAGGATCGTGCCGTGCAATCGAGCGGACTGAGGCTGCGCCTCAACCGGGCGCACGCCGAGTGTAGCTCCGTAGAGGAAACCAATTGCCGCGAAATGGCGACGGCCAAAGTTCATGAACGCCCGAGGTCGAATGGTCTAGGTCACCGTAAATTTCGTGACAGGGGACAGGGTTTGGTTCCGGACTTTGTCCGTCACCTTGAGCCGCAGTTCATACGCACCCGGCTCCAAAGCTTTGAGCGGAAGCACCTTTTCGATGGTCACCTCGGTCGCGCTCGGAGAGTTGGTCAGATCCTCGGAGAATTCAAAAATCTTCACGTTGGAACCTGTCTTCACCACTTCGTATTGCACGGTGGCGTTGGGCTTTCGCGTCTTTTCGTCGGGCTCGAAGTTGTAAAACTTCACATAGATGCCCATTTTTTCGTCCCGCGTAAAGCTCTCTGTAACGCGAGGGCGAACCTTTGTTGTCCCAATCACAAACTGTCCGTTGCCAATTGATCGGGTAGGCACCTTCTCAATCAAATCCGCCAGAACAACACTCGACATGCCAAACACGTCGTCTTCGAGCCGAGGCACGTTCAGCGCCATCTCGTAGTTGTTCATGTTGCCCCCGAAAACATCCTTTACAACGATGTTAATGCGATAGGTGCCAGGGGGCAGCGGAATGGATTTTCCGTACACCGACGAGCCCTTCGAGGCCGCTTCCAACATGTCCGACGGGACTTCCATCGTGACGACATCTTCGAAAACGTTGATGACGCGTCGCGACATCGACGTGATCCGGGCGTAAATGTTCACCGCCGACTTGGCGATCCCGTCTTTGTTTTGGAATTGCAGGTCCCGTTTTTCTAGTTGCAGCGTTATGTTGGTTTGCACCGTGCTGGCGGTCATTCGCATGAAATCGGCCCGCACACGCATCGGCAACAAGTTGAACTTAACCGTCGAGTTTACGGCTGCTTCCAGGTCCTTGAACTTCACGGCCGGAGCTTTTTGTAATTGTGAGAACTGGCGCAATCGCTCAAACTGATTCATCCGCTGG
The DNA here is from genome assembly GCA_031412835.1 of Acidobacteriota bacterium. Lineage (GTDB taxonomy): Bacteria > Acidobacteriota > Terriglobia > Bryobacterales > Bryobacteraceae. The sequence continues at coordinate 7,002 of JANODS010000540.1, forward strand.
GGCAGCGGCTGCGTGCCCGTACCCAGGCGCGTACCGTCGGTTCGATTAAACCGGTCCGCCTTCGACGACATTCCCATCTGTTCCATCATCGTCAAACCGGCATTCGGCACGTACAGGAGCGCGTCCTTTTCTGATGGATCCATGGTCATCCGATATTCACCGGTCATCGTCGGATCGACAAATTCGATCATGATGTCCGAACCGATATCCTGAATCCATCTATACCGCCACTTTTCAAACGGGAAGGTCGAAGTGGTCCCGCCACCTTCTTCAAACGGGCGCTCGTAGGTACCGCCGGAGGGGTGGGATTCAATTTCGTCGGGCGGGCCAAAGGTGATGTAGATGCGGCCACGATCCGTCTTCCACCCCGGTATTCCGGAGGCGTATCTCTCGTTGGTGTACGCGATCCGCCGATAGTGCTCTTCTTTAAACTCGTTTTCCTGTGAATCGGGCGAGGGGTCCCGGCGCAGCCAGAACTGCTCGATGAACTGCTCCCGTTCTTCATCGGTGGCAAAACGCTTGAAGGCGCTACGTTCTTCGTCAGTGATGATGTAAAGAACGTCCTCGGCCAGCCACTTCCGGTAAGGGCCGAGAAGTTCCTTCCTCAGCTTTTCTTCGCGCCGCTTCTTCTCTTTATCCGACAACGGCTTAGCGACGGTCTCCCGTGCCCCTTCCGCCGGCTTGCCTTTCTTGTCGGCAGCATAGCTGGGCATCAGGAGAAGCAACGCCCCGCAGGCGGCAAACGCAACAACGAAATTCCGATGGAGTTTCATACAGCTACCTAGATTCTAAGGACAACATCTCAGGGCGTCAAGGCTCCTGTTCGTAAACACTACTCGCCCACCAGCTCACGATAGGCGCTGCCATAGTATACCAGCGGTGTGCCGTCATCATGTTGGGCTGTAATCACCTCGCCGAGAAAGACCAAATGATCGCCCGCTTCCCACACCTGCCGCGTAACGCATTCGAAATATGCCAACGCTCCGGCTAGGATCGGCGACGGTCCCTCTCCGGTTCGCCACGCCACGCCCTCGAAGCGATCCTGCCCCCGAGTGGCGAATCGCATCGACAGCTCTTTCTGGCTCGCGCTCAAAACATTGATCCCAAATTGAGGAGCCGCTTGAAAATGCGGAAGTACATTCGCCGCTCGATCAATACAAAGAAGTACCATCGGGGGTTCCACCGAAACACTCGTGAAGGAGTTGGCCGTAAAGCCCTGCGGCGACCCATCGCTCCCTAAAACGGTGGCGATCGTAATACCGGTCGCGAATCGCGAACAGGCGCGGCGGAAAGAGAGCGAATCAACCATGCTTGACACTACCCTAAACCTAATCTTATCATGGAGTTTCAGTGGCGTGAGGCTCGGGAGACGATTCGCATGATTAAGTTAGACATTATTAACGAAGTAGTGAACCGCACGGGCATTACCAAAACCAAAGCGGAGATGGCCGTCGAAACCGTTTTTGAGACGATGAAGTCGGCCTTGGCCGAAGGACAGCGCATCGAACTCCGCGGCTTCGGCATCTTCAACGTGCGTCCCCGCAAGACGGGAATTGGGCGCAACCCGCGCACGGGTGCCGAAGTGGCGATTCCTCCCGGCAAAGCCGTTCGCTTCAAGCCAGGAAAAGAGCTCCAGCAACTCCACTAAGGCAGGCCCTGGCCCATGTCGACCGGCCCCGGGAACTTCATCTTTCAGCGCCCTCCCAGCCGCCGCAAAGAGCGACTGTGGTTGCATGCCCTGCTCCTGCTTCTCACGCTTCTTACGACTACGATTGTCGGAGCCCGGCTTGCCGCAAATTTTGACCAAAATCTGCCGGCCTTTCAGTTCGATGACGATTTCGAATTTTTCTTCACAATCTGGAAGAACCCGGGAATGCTGGTCGCTGGACTGCCATTTTCGGTCACCCTGCTCAGCATTCTACTGGCTCATGAGTTCGGCCACTATTTCACGTGCCTTTTCCATTCGGTCGACGCCTCCCTGCCTTACTTCCTCCCCGCGCCAACATT
>JANODS010000541.1:0-6812 GCA_031412835.1 Acidobacteriota bacterium
GTCGATTCGTTAATTCTAGTATAGTCGAAATATATGCTGGTCCTCGGCGCTCTTATCCCTAAACTCAGGGTTGTTCTCGCAAAGCGGGTTGCTAACTCCGCCGACCGAACTCGTATCAACGGTTGGATATGGCAGTTGGCTCGGAACGCCGTAATCGACCATTATCGCCGCAACCCCCGCTGGCCAAGGCTCGAACCAGCAGAGCCCCGGCCAACGGTCGAGGCGATTGTCGTCTCGTGGCTTGCCCCAATGGTTGACCAGCTTCCCGAACCCTATCGGAAGGCTGTCCGGCTTAGCGAAATCGAGGGCCTCGCCCAGGCCGAAGTTGCCGCCCGTTTGCCGATCAGCGTATCGTGGGCCAAATGGCGAACCCAACGTGGCCGGGTTAAACTGCGCAAACCGCTGATCTTCGAGCCTCGAACTTCCAACGCTTGCGTATTTTGCGAAAGACTATGAAACCTGTAATCGTTATTGGGGCCGGACCGGTCGGCTTGGCCGCCGCCGCCCACCTTATCGAGCGAGGATTGGAAACCGTCGTCCTCGAACGCGGAGCGTGCGTGGCCGACCATTTTCGGCAGTACGCCCACGTGCGGCTCTTTTCTCCTTGGCGCTACAACCTCGACCAAGCCGCGATCCGCTTGCTGCTCAAAGACGGCCACTGGTCGCCACCCGATCTGGAAGCTTTGCCGACCGCCGGGGAGATGATCAGGGATTATCTCGGGCCGCTCGCCGCGCTTCCTCAGGTCGCCGCGGTGATGCGGTGCAATGCCCGGGTCACGGCCATTTCTCGCCAAGGTTTCGACAAAGTCAAAACGAAGGGCCGGGAAAATAGCCCGTTCGTAGTCCGTTACACCGACGCGGCAGGGCACCTGAACGAGATTCTTGGCAGGGCTGTGATTGATGCCTCGGGCACTTGGTCGCAGCCGAATCCGTTGGGCGCAAATGGCCTGCCGGCAATTGGCGAGGCCGAGAACCAAGGCCGGATCTTCTACGGCATTCCCGACATTCTCGGGGCGGATGCGGCTCGCTATACAGGCCGCCGAGTCCTCGTTGTGGGATCTGGCCATTCGGCGGCCAACAGCCTGCTGGCTCTGGCTGAACTGGCGGGTACGCGGATTGTTTGGGCGCTTCGTGGCGACGATCTTACCCGCGTTTTCGGCGGTGGCAGCGCGGATGCGCTTCCCGGTCGCGGACAACTGGGTTCGTCCTTGCGGATGTTACAAGAGCGTGGTGGTTTAGAGCTTGTCACCAATTTCGCCATCACCAGAGTTGAGAACATCGGCGACACGCTTACCGTGGTCGGTGACAATGGTCAGATCATGGGCGTACACGAAATCATCGCCGCCACTGGCCAGCGGCCCGACTACTCTATCGCCAGCGAGCTCCGTCTGAAGCTCGATCCGTGGCTCGAATCATCGGAGGCGCTTGGACCGTTGATTGATCCCAATCTGCATAGCTGTGGCACGGTGCGTCCGCATGGCCATCGCGAACTTTCGCATCCGGAAACCGGTTTTTATGTCGCCGGGGTGAAGAGCTACGGGCGCGCGCCGACGTTTCTGATGGCAACCGGGTATGAGCAGGCGCGATCCATTGTCGCGTCGTTGGCCGGGGACGTCGACGCGGCCGAAAACGTGAACTTGGTGCTGCCGGAAACTGGGGTCTGTAACGTTCAAGCCGGTGGCTGTTGTTGATTGGTAGTCGATGGTTACCCACTTGGGTGCTTTGCGTTACGCAGATGATCTCGTGGGGAACGCTGTATTACGCGTTCCCGGTGTTGCTCACGGCCATCGGCGCGGGCCGCGGCTGGAACCAGCCGGAGATGATCGGAGCCTTCTCTGTCTGCATCCTCGTCTCTGGCTTCTGCGCGTATCCGGCCGGAAAGTTCGTGCAGCGTCGAGGCGGGCGGTTCGCGATGTCGGCCGGCTCGGTTTTCGCCGCACTTGGTTTGGCGACCGTAGCCATTTCGCCAAGTTTGACGGTGTTCTACGCAGGCTGGGCGATCGTCGGCGTCGCCATGTCGCTCACCTTGTATGAAGCGGCCTTCTCGCTGCTCGCCGCCGTCTACGATGCCGACTATCGACGCGCCGTGACGACGGTTACTCTCGCCGGTGGGCTGGCCAGCACCGTGTTCTGGCCGTTGACAGAACGGATGGTCGTCTGGATCGGCTGGCAGCCAACCTTTTGGGTTTACGCCGGGCTCCATCTGATCGTGTGCCTGCCGCTTCACCTTGTCGGGCTACCCCGCCATGTGGTTCCTGAAGAGTCCTCGTCCGATAGGCCAAAGGTCTCGATCTTCAGCCTCTACAGCCAACCGGGTCTGGCCCTGCTCGCGGGCAGCTTTACGGCGAATTCGATCGTGTTCGCCGTGGTGTCGGTGCACCTTCTCCCTTTGCTCACCGCGAAAGGGCTGTCGTTGCAAGAAGCCGCGTGGCTGGCGGCGGCGGCGGGGCCGATGCAGGTGCTGGGGCGAATCGTTGAATTCACCTTCGGGGACCGTTGGCGCGTGGTGCAGACTGGAATCGTGGCGATGGCCCTGCTGCTGCCGGCGCTGCTGGGCTTGGCGTTGACTAACTCAGGGTTGCTGATCGCGGTTAGCGTTGGTCTATACGGCATTAGCAATGGCGTCATGACGATCGTGAAGACGGTAAGCACGGTCGAACTTTTCGGGCGGGAGAACTACGCGCAGGTGAACGGGGCCATTGTGGCCCCGGCGATCATTTCGAGATCGCTGGGGCCGCTGGTGGCTTCGCTCCTACTTGCGCAATGGAGCGGTTACTCCGCCGTGTTGTTCCTATTGACTGCCCTGGCTGGCTTGTCGCTGTTTCTTTACACGGCTGCGTTTCGTCGGCGCTGACCTTGGCCGAAGCACCGCGGCAGGTCTTCGAACAACATGCGGAAAGACGCAACGCTAAATGAATTTTTCGAGGAAGCCGATGTAGAAGGCGAGGGCGACGAGCACTTGGTCGCACTCGACATACTCCACCGCCGCATGAGCCTGATCGATGCTTCCCGGTCCGAAGATCAAACTCGGTACGCCGGCTCGCGCCAACTTACTGGCGTCGCTGCCAAACGGTACCCCGGCCAACTCGCCGTTTAGCCCCAACCCCCGCAGCACTTCCTGCGCCACCACGGCGACGGCTTCCGTCTCGCCGGTCTCCAAAGGGCCATCCGCCAGATACGGCGGTTCCATCTCGACGGCGGCTCCCAACCGCGCCCCCATCGCCTCCCACACCGCTTGCGGCTCCTCGCCCGGAAGCAACCGCCGATCAAGGGTAATCTCGCACCAATCCGGCACAAAATTCACCTGCTCGCCCCCCCGGATCAACCCCACGTTTAAGGTCGCCGGGCCGAGCAGGGGATGCGTCACCGCGGCTAACTCCTCGCCCATCTTTTCGATCGCCGCCAGCACTCGCCCCATGCCCTGAATCGCATTCACGCCCAGATGTGGCTTGGCGCTGTGGGCGGCCTTCCCCTTCGTTCGCAAACGCCATCGCAGAACTCCCTTCGCCGCCCGGACGGGGCGCAATTCTGTCGGCTCCGCCACAATCGCCGCACTCGCCCACAACCCTTCGCAGAGCCTGGTAACGCCTTTGAAGGTATATTCCTCGTCCACCACCGCTGCCAGCCATACTTCGCACGGGGGGACGATTCCTCTCTCGCGCAGATGCGCCAGCGCATGCATCATCGTGGCCAAACCGGCCTTTGTATCGCAGGATCCCCGCCCGTAGAGCCGCCCCTCCCGCACCTCTGGCACAAACGGCGGAATGCTCATGCCGCTCACGGAAACCGTATCCATATGCGCTTCCAGCAGCACCCGCCGGGCTGGATTTCGGCCAGGCAGCCGGGCGATGACGTTCCAGCGTCCCGGCAATACCTCTTGCCGAAACGTCTCGATCCCCAACCGGGCAAAGAACGCTTCGACGTACCGAGCCACGCCCGCCTCGCCTACGCCGCCGTCATAAGCCGGGTTCACGCTGTCAATCGCCACTAACTCCGCCAACGTCTCTAGTACCGTCATCGGTTCCACTCCACTTCTCTAATGTCTCCGACCATCAACCAGTAAGTTATCGCTCCGACCAACATTACTCCCGCCGCCGCCCAAAACGCAAGTAAAAATGAACCCGTCGAAGAGACAATCCAACCCGTCAACAACGGCGAAACGACGCCGCCCAAATTCCCTACCGCGTTCTGCACGCCGGTCCACCGGCCCGCTGCCAGCGGCCCCGCGAGCGTTTGCGAAATCGCCCAAACGTTCGAAGTGAATAGCCCCAAAAAGGTACACGCGGCTGTGATCAGACCCACCGACAGCGCCGGACTTTCCACGGCCGGCGCGGGCAAAATCGTGAGCGCGCAAAGCACGAGTCCGGTCACCGCGTAGGTCATCCGCACTCGACTCGCCGCCCGCCCCGCTCTGATCAATCGGTCCGAACTCCACCCGCCAGCCAGCGACGCCAAGCCCATTGCCCAGAAAGGGGCGGAGCCCAGCATCGCCATGCTGCTCATCGACATGCCCCGCTCCTGCACCAAATAGCTCGGCAACCAAGAAAGCAGAAAATACCACACATAGCCGAGGGAAAACATGCCTAGAGAGGTCCCCCACAACTGCCGCCGGCGCAATAGATCGCCCCAACTGGGCCCCGCCGCCCCGACCGTCTCCCGCTCTTCCGGAACCTTTACGAGCAACCAGGGAACCAGCCATAGCAGGCTCCCCAGGCCCACCACGACAAACATCGCTCGCCATCCGTAGCGCTCCACGGCTAGCGCCCCGAGTAGCGTGCTCAGCCCCGGCCCGGCCTTCGAACCCGCGTCGACCAACGCATTCGCCAGCCCTCGCCGCTCCTCCGGAAAATATCGCGCCAGAATCTTCGACGACGCTGGATACGCCACGCTCTCCCCCACGCCCAGCAACAGCCGAGCGCCCAGCAGTGCGCCGAAACTCTCCACCATGCCCACCGCCGCCGTCGCCAGCGACCAGATCAAGAATGCCCCCGCATAGACCCAACGCAGTGGATACCGATCCACTAACCAACCCGCCACCAACTGGAACGTAGCGTAACTCCAGAAAAACGCCGAAAAAAGTACGCCCATCCGCGCGGGTGAAAGGTATAACTCGGCACTAATTCTCGGAGCCGCCACCGACAAAGCACCGCGGTCCAGATAGTTAATCACGACGGAAACCACGAGCAGCGCCAACAGCGTATTCGCCAACCGTGCCGTGAGCATCCACACAGTATACTGGGGCCAGCCCCATGCCTCCTGTTATCGACGCCCACGTCCACGTTTGGACCGACGACATCGCCCGCTACCCCCGCGCCGTCGGCCAGCGCGACTATCCTCCGCCCCGCTTCGCCCCCGCCGACCTGTTCGCCCATTCGAAACCCGCCGGAGTGACGAAGATCGTCCTGATCCAAATGAGCTTCTATCGGTTCGACAACTCGTACATGCTGGATTGCATACGCGCCCACCCCGGTGTCTTCGGCGGTGTCGGCATCGTCGATAGCGCCGCGCCGGACCCCGGCCAAGCGATGAAGGCGCTCGCTGCCCGGGGCGTTCGCGGCTTCCGCATCGTTGGCGTCCCCGACTCCGCCGGCATGCACGCCATGTGGCGGGTTGCGGCGGCGGAGAACCTCGCGATCTGTGCGCTTCTGGGTCCTGACGCGCTACCGGCGCTTGACCGCATGTGCCGCCAGTATCCTACGACCCCGGTTGTCATCGACCATCTGGCGCGGATCGGTGCGGACGGCACGATCCGGGACTCCGACATCCGCCTCCTCTCCGCCCTCGCCCGCCACCCGCTCGTCAAGGTAAAGGCCTCCGCCTTCTATGCATTGGGCAAGAAGGCAGCGCCCTACACCGACCTGAAGCCCCTCTTCCGACGCGTTTTCGAGGATTTCGGCCCCCGCCGCCTGATGTGGGCCAGCGACTGCCCGTTCCAGGTTGGCGAGGGCCACGATTATGGTTCGTCGCTGGCCTTGATTACCGACCACATGCCGTTTCTTTCAGCGGACGACCGGGATTGGATTCTCGGCCGCACGGCCGAATCGGTTTTCTTTCGCCCGTGAGTTAGGCGATCAATCCGTTTCGAATCGCAAACCGTTTCTCCTGGAGGGCTACAGTACTGCTCGCGCAAGATTTTGCCGAAGTACGACATCCGATAGAATAAAAATCTGTGAAACGTGAATCGGGGTTTCAGGACGTAGAAGCGTTGCTACCGGTTGTGTACCCGGAACTGCGCCGGGTGGCCGAACTATTACTCCAAAAAGAACGCGCCGAACACACGATGCAGCCGACCGCGCTCGTCAATGAAGTCCTCCTGCGGCTTTGCAAAGGGAAGCCGGTGCCGTGGGACGAACCGGCACAGTTCATCGCCCTTGTCGTCCGCGAGATGCGCCGGGAATTCACCGATCACGCTCGCGCGTTTCACGCCAAGAAACGGTGTTGGCACCTGCGCAGCGAAACGCCGGAGCAGATCGCCGACAGGCGCCTTGAGCCGGATACAATCGTCGCCACCGACCAAGCGCTGACCCAACTGGAACGGATCAATCCGAGAACCGCGAGACTGGTCGAGATGCGCTACTACGGGGGCCTCACCAACGAAGAGATCGGAGCCTGCCTCGGCATTTCGCCGCGAACCGTCGAGCGGAACTGGGAGACGGCGCGTCACTGGTTGCACCTCGCGCTCAGGGTCAATGGATGACAAATGAAGATCTGATTCGGGCCGCCTACCCCGAGTTGCGTCTGATGGCCGGTCGTCTGATGCAGCAGGAGCGGGAGAACCATACTCTCCAGCCCACTGCCTTGGTCAACGAAGC
>JANODS010000542.1:0-2665 GCA_031412835.1 Acidobacteriota bacterium
CGTGCCCGCCACCAGCGCCGAACCGGAAATCAAACCTTACGATAAGGTCATCACCAAGGACGCCAAGTCCACCCCCGGCATCTTCACCGTTCACCAAGTCAAAGACAAGTACTACTACGAAATCCCCAACGCCGAACTCGGCAAGGATTTTCTCTGGGTCCAGCAAATCGCCCGCACCACCCTCGGCGCCGGCTACGGTGGCCAAGCCCTCGGCAGCCGCGTCGTCCGCTGGGAACGTCGCGATAAGAAGATCCTTCTCCGCGACGTCAACTACGACATCATCGCCGACCCCTCCGCCCCCATCGCCAAAGCCGTCGCCGACTCCAACGTCAGCGCCATCCTCCAAGCCATCAACATCGAAGCCGAAAACAAAGACAAGCACTCCGTCGTCATTGAGGTCACCCGCCTCTTTAACTCCGAAGTTCCCGAACTCAGCGCCCGCACCCGCCTGCGCGCTCGCGGCTTCGATTCCTCCCGCAGCTTCCTCGATCGCGTCTCCGCCTTCCCCACCAATATCGAAGTCGAAGCCACCCACACTTACGTCGCTCCCCCCGATGCCGGCCCCGCTACCCCTTCCCCCTTCCCTTCCCCCTTCGGCGGAGCCGGTATGCGCGGCAACAGCGCCACCGTCGTCCTCCATTACTCCATGGTCAAGCTCCCCGAAAAACCCATGATGCCCCGCCTCGTCGATGACCGCGTCGGCTACTTCAGCGTCCGCAAAACAGACTTCTCTCTCGACGAAGCCCGCGCCCCCAAACTGGCCTACCTCACCCGCTGGCGCCTCGAGAAAAAGGATCCCTCCGCCGCCGTCTCCGACCCCGTCAAACCTATCATCTACTACGTCGACCCCGCCACCCCCGCCAAACTCGTCCCCTACATCAAAGCCGGCATTGAGGAATGGAAGGTGGCCTTCGAAGCCGCTGGCTTCCGCAACGCCATCCAAGCCAAAGATGCGCCTTCCAACGACCCCACCTGGAGCGCCGAAGACGCCCGCTACTCCGTCGTCCGCTGGCTCCCCTCCGACACCGAAAACGCCATGGGCCCCCACATTCACGACCCCCGCTCCGGCGAGATCATCGAATCGGACATTCAGATGTACCACAACGTCATGAAGCTGGCCACCGCCTGGTACTTCACCCAGGTCGGCCCCCTCGACCCCCGCGCCACCAAGCTCCCCCACCCCGACGATACCCACGGCAAGATCGTCCAGTTCGTCGTCGCCCACGAAGTCGGCCACACCCTCGGCTTCCCCCACAACATGAAGGCCTCTTCCATGTACTCCGCCGACAAAGTGCGCGACCGCGCCTGGGTCAAAAAGATGGGTCACACCCCGTCCATCATGGACTACTCCCGCTTCAACTACGTCGCCCAACCCGAAGACAAAATCGACGCCGACGATCTTATCCCCCACGTCGGCCCCTATGACATCTGGGCTACCGTCTGGGGCTATAAGCCCATCCCCGGCGCGAAGACTCCCGTCGAAGAAAAGCCCACCCTCGATGAATGGGCCCGGCAACAAGATCAGACTCCCTGGTTCCGCTTCATGACCGCCGGAGCCCGCGGTGCCGACCCCGGCGAAGTCACCGAAGCCGTCGGCGACGCCGACCCCGTTTACTCCACCGCCCTCGGCGTCAAAAACCTCGAACGTGTTATGAAGATGCTCATCCCCGCCACCGAACAGAAGGGCGAGGATTGGAGCAATCTCGAAGAGATGTACGGCCGCGTCCTCGGCCAATTCACCCGCGAAATGAACCACGTCGCCGGCGTCGTCGGCGGCGTCGCTTCCCATCAGAAAAATGGTGGTCAGTCTGGTGTCCTCTTCACGACCATTCCCGTCGCCCGCCAGAAAAAGGCCGTTGAATTCTTGAACGCCCAGGTCTTCACGACCCCCGCCTATTTCGTCGATCCGGCCATCCTCCGCCGCATCGAACCCGATGGCGTCCTCACCCGGATCCGCGCCGTCCAAGGCACCGTCCTCGAAAGCCTCCTCTCCCCCGTTCGCATCCAGCGCATGACCGAGCAGGAAACCATCGACGGCGAAAAGGCCTACAAGCCCCTCGACCTGCTCACCGACGTCCGTCGCGGCATCTTCGCCGAACTGGCAACTCCCGCCCCGAAACTCGACGCCTACCGCCGCAATCTTCAACAGGTCTACCTCGACGCCATGAACGCCCGCATCAACGCCGGAGCCGCCCCCGCCAACCAGCGCTGGCTCTATCGCGGCGAGTTAAAAGCGTTAAGCGCCGACATCACCCGCTCCCTCCCCCGCGTCGCCGATCGCGCCAGCAACATGTTCCTCGCCGACGTGAAGGAACAAATCGCTCGCATTCTTGACCCCAAATTCGCCCCCCCCGCTCCCTCCGCTCTCTCCTTGGCCACCCGTCGCGCCCTGGATTCCATCGATCTGGAGTCCTGTTGGCAAGAGTTAACCATTACGAGAGACGGGATCAAGCTACAATAGGTGCTCTTACCCATGTATCGTCTGTCGCTGCTTATCACGCTTGTAGTCGCCGCCCTGGTCTCCATCGGCTGCAAAAAGACCCCTCCGGCCAACGTCTCCGCCACGGTCAACGACCGCGCGATCACCTTCGCCGACCTCGAAAAGCAGTTCGCCATGCAGTTCCCACCCCAGCCTGGTCAAACGGAAAACGACGACCAGACCATG
>JANODS010000543.1:0-1197 GCA_031412835.1 Acidobacteriota bacterium
CAAGGGCCTGAAGAAGATGTCGCCCACCGGCATCCACTCCGTCACAGTCGCCGGCTGCGTCCGCGGCTGGCAAGCCATGCACCGCCGCCACGGCAAGCTCGCCTGGAACAAACTCTTCGACCCCGCCATTCGCTTCGCCGCCGGGGGCTTCCCCATGCAGGAAATGGTCGGCCGCGTCTGGGATTCCGAACTTGTCCGCAAGGATTCCGAAGGCCTTCGCGTCTTTTACCCCAACGGCAGGGCACCCCAGGTTGGCGAAATCTATCGCAACCCCGACCTCGCCAAAGCCATGCGCCTCATCGCGGCCGAAGGTGCTGATGCTTTTTACAAAGGCGACATCGCCAACGCCATCCTCATGAAGTCGCAGAAGCTCGGCGGCCTTCTATCACCCCCCGACCTCGCCGATTTCGAACCGGAATGGGTCACCCCCATCGCCACCACCTATCGCGGTTGGCAGGTTCACGAACTGCCCCCCAACGGGCAGGGCCTCGCCGCCTTGTCCATGCTCAATATCCTCGAAAACTTCGACCCCGCCCCGCCCTTCAGCTCCACCGAACTCCACCGTAAAATCGAGGCCATGAAGCTCGCCTACGCCGACCTGAAGTACGTCGCCGATACCCGAGTCACCAAGGTCCCCACCCAGGCCCTCATCGCCAAACCCTACGCCGCCCAGCGCGCCAAGCTCATCAAAGCTGACCAGGCCAACTGCGCCGTCGAAGCCGGCAACCCGCCCGTCTCCTCGGATACCACCTACTTCACCGTCGTTGATCGCGAAGGCAACATCGCCTCCTGGATCCAAAGCGTCTCCGGCCTCTGGGCCTCCGGCGTAACCGTCGACGGCATGGGCTTCCATCTCCACAACCGCGGCGGCGGCTTCAGCTTTGACGCGTCGCAGCCCAACGCCCTCGCCCCCGGCAAGCGCCCCTTCCACACCATCATCCCCGCCATCATGCAAAAGGAAGATCTGCATATCGGCTTCGGCATCATGAGCGGCGCCAACCAACCGCTCGCCCACGCCCAGTTCGTTTCGAACATCGCCGACCACGGCATGAACCTCCAAGCCGCGCTCGAAGCCCCGCGCTTTACGAAATCCCGCGCCTCTGGCTGCGACGTCATCATTGAATCCCGCGTCGGCCTCGATAGCCTTCGCGAGCTATCGTCGAAAGGGCATCAGATCACCATCGCCCAGCCCTACAG
>JANODS010000544.1:0-4513 GCA_031412835.1 Acidobacteriota bacterium
GCGTTCCCCTGCGCCAGATACTCGCGGGCCAACTGAGCCTCCGCCTTCTCCGGCACTCGCGCCAAAATCCGACGATAGGCCTCCGCCGGGTCCGGCCCCGGAATCGCCGCCGAAGCCTTCATCATCAACGGGCTGTTCAGCAGGAACAGCCGCTGCAACGGCACGTTCGTCTCAATCCGCCGTTCACTCGTATTGTTCGGGTTCGGAAAGTCGAACAAATTCAACATCGTGTCCGTTCGTCGCCGACTGATGAAGCCATACACCGTCCGCCGGGTGTTGCTCGCCTCGTCCAACTTCACCGCCTTTCCCCCGGTCTTCAGATCCAGCTGCCCCGAAACCGCCAGCACCGAATCCCGAATCGCCTCGGCATCCAGCCGACGCTTCGGGTAATGCCAGAACAACCGATTCTCCGCGTCGATCTTCTCACTCGCAGCCACCGGCGTCGCCGCCATCTGATAGACGTTCGACAGCAGAATCTCCCGATGCAGGCCCTTGATGCTCCAATTGCCGTCCATAAACCGAGCAGCGAGAAGGTCGAGCAACTCCGGGCTCGACGGCCGCTCGCCGAGAATCCCAAAGTTCGACGCCGTCCGCACGATGCCCTCGCCGAAGTGGCCCTGCCAGATCCGGTTCGCCATCACCCGGGCCGTCAGCGGATTGGCTTTGCTCGCAATCCGTTCCGCCAATTCCAGCCGCCCCGAACCCTTCGAAAAGAGTTCCGGTTGCTCCGGCTTCGACAGGATCGCGAGCCAGCCCCGCGGGGCCTCCTCGCCCAAGGTCGCCCGATTCCCCCGCAAGTGCACCTTCTCGTTCCGCGGCTTCTCGGCATCCGTCAGCGCGTGCAGAAACGGATACCGCTCGGGCAACGCTTTCTCCGCCACAGTGATCACCTGGCGCAGAAAATCCAGGTGCTCCCGATACGGCCCATGCAGCCACCGATCCACTTTCCCGTCGCCATAAAAGAACACGCCCCGCGCTCCAAAGAAGTCGCGGTAGAGATAAAACTCGTCTTTCGACAGGGACACCAGATCTGCCGAGGCAAGGTCGCCTCGCTTGTTCGAACCGCCCAGCCGGATTAAGTTTTTTTCATCGACGGCCCGTTTCTCCCGCAGCACGGCCACCAAGACGTTCCGAAACTGTGCCGGGTCCTCGGTTTTCACCTGAATCGCCTCGCGATCCGTCTTCGCCAAATAGGCTCGAAACCGCTCGACGGTCTCGCCGTCCAAGCCGTCCAACTTGCCCTTGCCAATTGCCGCCAGCATATACTGATCAGCCTTGGCCGCCAGCAGATCCATAACCTGCTCGGACTGCTTCTTCACGAACTCGTCCCGGTCGTCCTTCGCCCGCTTCAACGCCTTGTCAGCCGCCTCGTACTTGGCCACCGTGGCCGCATCAGCCAGCGGGTACTCCTTGTACTTCGAGCTGTTGAAGATACCGAGAATCGAGTAGTAGTCCTTGGTCGGAATCGGGTCAAACTTGTGGTCGTGGCACTGGGCGCAAGCCACGGTCAGCCCCAAGAAGCCACGCGTCGTCACGTCCACCCGGTCGTCCTGAAACTCCGGGTTCAACCCGTAGAGACCCAAGCCCGGCAACAACGCCGGATCGTTCAAATGGTCCGCCGCCAACTGCGCCTTCACAAAAAGGTCGTACGGCATGTCCTTGTTGAACGCGTCGATCACCCAGTCGCGATAGCGAAACGCGTTCGGCTGCGGTTCGTCCATCGTCGAGTTCAGCTTGTCGTCGGAATAGCGCGCCACGTCGAGCCAAATCCGCCCCCAGCGTTCGCCGTACCGCGGACTCGCCAGCAGCCGATCAATCACCTTCGCCCAAGCCTGCGGAGTCTTGTCGTTGACAAACGCTTCGGCCTCGTCGAAGGTCGGCGGCAACCCCGTCAAGTCGAGCGTCGCCCGCCGCAGCAGCGTCCGTTTGGAGGCCGGCCCCGCCGGGGTGATTCCTTTTGCTTTCCAAGCCGCTTGCAGGACGGAGTCTATCGAACCAGCCGCTTTCCGCACCGGCTGAAACGCCCAGTACGCCCGTTGTTCCGGCCGAATCAAATAGTCCTTCGACTTTGCCACCGCCGGGGATTCCGGCCATACCGCACCGTCGCGAATCCAGGTTTCGAGCGCGGCAATTTGACCGTCGGAAAGCTTGCCGCCAGCCGGCGGCATCTGCCCGGAACGAACCCGAGTCAGCAGCAGACTTTCTTCCGGCTTGCCGGGCTTCACGACTTTCGCGAGCGACGCCTGCGACACCATTTCCAGGCCGCCCAGCTTCGTCTGCGTATGGCAAGAGAAACACCGCTCGGCCAGCACCGGGCGCACTTTCGTTTCGAAGAACTCAGCGCCCGTCTCCGCCGCCAGCAACGGCGCACAGAACAGCGCAAGATACCGGATCATCCCGCAACTATATCATTAAGGTTTTTGTAGTTCTTTCAGCGCCCGCGGATCGTCCATCTTCGGGCCAGGCTTCGGGTCCATCGGCTCGCGAGCGTTCTTGGGGTCGAACAGCTCCGGTCGCACGCCCAGCATCTTGAACGGCGCGAAGTCCGGGTTGGCGCTGGAGAAGCAGTCCGACAGATCGGCCGCCGTCGCGTCATACAAGTTCAGGGGCGGCATGCCCAGCAGCCGAAACGCCGTCTTCAACATCCCCGGAAAGCTCGAATTCACCTTCGAAACGTAATTCTTCTTGGCGTACGGGCTGGCGACCATCATCACCGTCCGGTGCGAGTCAACGTGGTCCACTCCGCCCTGCGAATCGTCCTCGGTGATCAAAACCGCCATCTGCTTCCACCAAGGGCTCTTCGACAGAAACTCCATGATCCGGCCCAGCGCAATGTCGTTGTCCGCCATGTACGAAGCCTGGTACGGATAGCCGTCCTCGGGCCGCGGCTTCGCCGTATGGTCGTTCGGCAGATGGATGAAAACGAACCGGGGGAACTCCTCGGTGCCTTCGATATAGAGGCGCTCCACCTCGTTGATAAACTGCGTGGCCCGGAACTGGTCCGGGATATTGGTGTTGTAGTTTGGATAGTCGCGCGACGTGTTCCGATACAACGGGTCAGGCATCGGCACGTTGGTCAGGTACCGCGCTCCTGTAGGCTTCAGCCCCTCGCCTTCATCCGCCCCGGCCAGCTCAAACCCTTCGCCGAAGTTCCGGAACTTAATGTTGTGCCGCTCCAGATGGTGCCAAATCGCCCCGGCCTCTAGCTGTTCTTCCGGGTGGACACTGGAATTGGAACCCGGGTTCGAGAAGCGCCCCGGAGCCGCCGTGGGGAAGCGAAAATTCTTCTGCCCGCCGTAGGCCGCCATCAGCGTCGACTCGGTCCAGGCATTGGGGTACGAACCGACGAGCCAGTGGTGACCGTCCACTGAAACTTCAGAGTCGGCATAGAAATTGTCCGAAAACGCGTAGCGGTCAACCAGCGAACGATGGTTTGGGCTGACGGCGATGTTCCGTAGCGGTGTCCGGTTCTGCAGCGCCCCCCGTTCATTCTGCACGATGGCATATTGCCCATAACGGGCGAGGTCCCACGCCGAATTCACCGCCCCGTTGGAGGCGGTCACCACGTCGCCGAACACCTCGTCAAACGTCCGGTTCTCCTTCACGATAACGACGACGTACCGAATCTCTTTGGGCAGCTCCGCGGCCTCGGCTTTTTGCGGAACGAACCCATTCAACTGCATGGCCTTGGCGGTATGCTTGGCGAACTCGTCGGCAGCCGGGAAGGGATAGATCGACACGGTCCCGCGCCGTAGCTCGGCCTGAAAGCTGCGGTCAAACGCCTTCATCATCGAAGCGTTCGGACCAGTGCCGTGGCCCTTCGCGTTGCCGACGTGGACCACCCCGTCGTGAACCACCACCCGCGTCGGAAACCACCCGGCGGGGAGATGCGCGACGGCCTTATGCTGCTTCAGATCAATCACCCCCACCGCGTTGATGCCCGCTTCGGCCACCAGCAGATGATGGCCCTGCACGGCCATTCCGGTCGGCAAAATCCCGCGCAACGACTCGAGTCCGGGGATGCGGATTTCGATCTCCCGTTCCACCGTCAGGGACTTCGCATGGATCACGGTGATCGAGTCATTGTGCCCGTTGGCGACATAAACATGGTCATCATGAGCCAGCACGCCGCTCGGGCTGGAGCCGCCATGGATGCCATTTCCAAACGGCTTCCCCGTCGGGATGAACGCCAGCACTTTCGGCTCGCCGGGAACGGCCAGATCAACCACCGTCAGGCTATTGGCCTCTTTCACATTCGGGCTGCCCAAAGCGGGCACCGCCACCGGCTCCCCGGAGGCATTCGACCGCGTCACCCCCTCCGCCGACTCGGCGCTCGGGAACCCAAAGGCGGGGAAGGGCAGCCCGGTTGTGCGAGCCTGTTTGGCGTCGGCTCCGGGAATGGCGCTGTACTCGAACATCCCGATGTTGGTGACGTACGCTCGCTGCCCGTCCGCCGAAAGCGCGATCGCAAACGGCAGTCTGCCCGTACGGAACGAAGCCAG
Source organism: Acidobacteriota bacterium (assembly GCA_031412835.1). Lineage (GTDB taxonomy): Bacteria > Acidobacteriota > Terriglobia > Bryobacterales > Bryobacteraceae. The sequence continues at coordinate 4,503 of JANODS010000544.1, forward strand.
CTTTCGCTTCT
>JANODS010000545.1:0-5283 GCA_031412835.1 Acidobacteriota bacterium
GCCAGCCTGAAACACCTTCACGGAACCCTTCTTCCGTTCTAGCGACAAGGCCTCTACGTAGCGGGTCGCCGTCCAGAGTCCTTCCTTGCCTCGGACTCGGAGTTGCAGTTTGATGCTTGCTTTTCGCTGGTCGGGTACCCAAGTGGTATCCCAGGTGGGATCGATGCGACGCCACGCGGAGCCGAGGCGCTCGAAGTATGCCCAGAGTTCGGCGTCGCCTTCGGCTTCAAACCGGATCACGGGATTCTCTTGCAGGGTCGCGCCACTCCGCGGCCCTTGAATGCCGGCCTTCGGGCCGACCACCGAGGCCCCGTAAAACACACGGACCGGACCCTCCGTTTTCTTCGACCGCAAGAGCGAAAGCGATGTCTCGCCCGCCGAGTTTTCCGCTCGCAAGGCACCTGCTAATTGTTCTACCGGAATCGCTCGTCCATCGGAAAACTCGCGATAGGTATCGCCCGGGCCAATCGCCCATAAGAGAAGAAGCCACTTCATTTGGACAACGTGATCAACTGGCCGGTATGGCGCTGGGTATGTTCGGCGATGTGGCCGAGCAGAAGCCCCAAGGGCACTTCCACGCGCTGCCGCCCCACGTAGCGCGAGTCCCGATAGTCGATATCCTCCATCATCCGCATCTCCCGCGTGACCCGGGAAAAAGTCTCCGCGACTAAGTCCAGCAAGGGTTCTCGATCCGTGGGGCCGCTCGATTCCACCGCGAGAACATCGAGTTGCGCAGGGCTGATCGTCCCGCCGAGGGCGTAGGTCCATAAGCGATCCACCGAACCGGCGATATGCCGCAATTGAAACGCTTGGGCGTCGGTGGGGACATCCGGCGTCCATTTCCGCAGGTCACCCAGGCAGTGTTCGAGCGAACAGGCGAGCAGACGGCGAATCGGATCGAGATCGGCATGCTTTCCGGCCAGCCAAGGTTCCATATTCACCAGGATAAACTACGGCAAAAATTCCACCGATACCACCTCGCGCGTGGCTTGAATATAACCGACCCGAACCTTTCGCTGCTGCGGGCCGCAGGCCAATTCCGTCGACCCGCCGGTGATCCGGATCTCCTTCGGCCTGAGTACTCGAAGTTCTCCCACCGCCGCCACCTTCATCACCGCCGGGTCGCCGCAGACCAACTCTTCCAGCACCCCGTCGCTGACGGCGTCGCCGCGAAGCCCGTCCCAAGAGTCGGGGATGATCACCGCCGGCCCGCGGGCGGCAGACTGGGACGGAGGGGCGGAAACCAAAGCGATCAAGGCGGCGGCCATATCGCGTTCCGCCGCGTTGCTGGCTGCCATCCTGCACTTCAGGGCGGCCCGGCTGGCCTCGGCGGAGCGACCCGCTCGGCGCAGCGCCAGGGCCATGCCGTGCCAGAAATTCGCCTGCCGGGGCAGAATGGCCGTGGCGTTCTGATAGGCTTCCACCGCATCTTCCCATTGTTCCCGCTTGGCCGCTTCGAGACCCAGCAGAAACCAGGCCTCGGCATGGCGCGGATTGCGTTCGACAGCCTGCCGCAGCAGCGGTTCAAAGGGCTGTTTGGCGTCTCGGCGCAGCATCGCCGCTTCAAAGTACGGGGTAGACTCGGGCACGCCTTGGGCCACGGCTTGGTCGAAGTAGCGCGCGGCCGCCACGGCGTCGCCCTGTGACAGCGCCAGCAGGCCCAGCGCCGTGGCGCTCCCCTGGCTCTGATAGAGTCGCTTCGCCAAGGCGAACTTCCCCGTCGCTAACGCCAACTCCGCCACCGCTTCCTCGCCGACCGTGCTTACTCTTACCAAAGGTGCTTCCAGCGCGTCTCCGGCCAGTTCCGCCACGGGAAACTGGCCCCGGAGCAGCCGTTGCCGAGCTTCTTCCACAACATCTCTGGCCGAGCGCCGAAACGCCCGCAGGCACGCCTCCTCCGCCGGCACCCCTTCGTCGAGGAGCTCGGCGAATTCCGCGATCCGTTCTCGATAGCCCGGCTGGGTATAGAGAAAATGGACAAGGGCCCAACTCTGCGCGTAGAACACGCCCACTCGATTGGCCTCGTTATAGACCGAGGAGCCCTTCCCGATGCCAAACAGCTCTCGAGGGGTGAGCCAGTCAACCTGGCGAAGCGCGCGGACGTGGGTCTCGATCGGCCTCCCCACTACCCATCGCTCCTTTTCAAGCGCGACCGTGGAATAGAATTCGGCCACACCCTCTTCCAGCCACACCGGACGTCGAGCGGTCGTGTGTTCGAGCGACGCATGGACGAACTCATGGGCGAGAGCGCGCAATCCCTCCGGACCGGCGACGACGGCCAGATAGTCGCGCTCCGCCGCCGATTGATAGAAACCCTGGGCGGTCGGGACGGGACGGAGGTCACCGAACCAGCGATCATCCTTAAAAAGATAAGCACGGATATGCGTCTTTCTCCGCCCCAGGAGTCGTTCCATTTGCTGCATTCGGGCCAGCGCCCGGCGGGCCAGCGGCTCTCCCGCATCGGAGATAACCTCAAGGGTGTCAGTGCTTAAGAGAACGAAAGAATATTTTGCACCCGTCGCACTTTGAGCAGCATCCCCCCAACGGGCCCCGTTTGCCACAAGCAAAATCAAGAATAAGGAAAGTCGCAGCATAGGGTTGATAAACTTTTTCGATTGGACCAGTCCAGTTGGGACCCTTAGGCTGGGAATGTGGCAACCATTAGCATGCAGATCCCTACTCCTCAAGTATCACTCCTGCATCGAGTGAGCAATATCGTTTCGAGCGAGCTTTCGCTCGATGAGATGTTGGGCGAGATTGTTGGACTAACTGTCCAAGTGACTGACTGTGACGCTTGCCTGGTCTACCTTTTTGAAAAGGAAGCCGGCGAGATCGTTCTTTGCGCGTCGCAAGTACCGCACGCGCACGAGCTTGGCAACCTTCGCATGAAGATGGGCGAAGGCATTACGGGTTGGGTGGCCGAACACAAATCCGTCGTGTCTCTTTCTTCCAACGCGGCGCAGGACAAGCGGTTTAAGCGCTTCCGGGCGCTGGTGGAAGACACTTACGAAGCATTCCTGTCGGTGCCGCTGGTATCGAGCGGAGACTTGATCGGCGTCATCAACGTGCATCACCGCGACCGCCATGAGCATTCGCCCGAAGAGATTTCGTTGCTCAGCTTCATCGGCGAACAGATGGGCGGCGCGATCTTCAAGAATAAGCTGGCGGAAGAGAATGCTCGGTTGAAAGAGGAGACCGTTGAAGTCAAACGGAAGCTCGAAGAGCGCATGTTGGTTGAACGCGCGAAGGGGATTCTACAACGGCGCCACGGCCTGACCGAAGAGGACTCGTACCTTCAACTGCGGAACGAAAGCCGTCGGTTGCGGCGGCCAATGAAAGACTTGGCCGAAGCGATTATCTTCACCGAAGAACTCAACAAGCGCGCCTCCGGCGAAACTACCGACTAAACTGATAGTTTGCCGCCCTTCGAACCGCTTATCCAGAACCCTCATCTGGCCACGATCGCCGCTAACTTCTGGCCGCGATTTAAGGAACTTGAAAACTACCCCGTCCGGCCGGTCCGCTATCAGACTGAGCCGGACGTTGCAGTTTTAGTCCACGAACAGCGCCCTAAGTTACGCTGCCGGGGCGAGTTGGTATTGGTGCATGGACTCGAGGGATCTTCCGACGGGGGCTATATGCAAAGCATGGCTTACAGCGCTCTCGAAGCCGGGTACGCGGTCCATCGGGTGAATATTCGCGGCTGCGGCGGCACGGAGTCCTGGTGCAAGACGCTGTATCACGCTGGACTGACGAGCGATCTGCGCTACCTGCTCGGCCACATCGGTGCCCGCGCGGAGGGACCGATTCTGCTGGTTGGTTACTCGCTGGGCGGCAACGTGGTTCTGAAGTTTACCGGCGAAGGGGGGCCCCACGCGGCGACCATCGCCGTATCAACGCCTATCGACCTTCATGCCAGCGTCCGTGCTTTGGGCCGCCCGGGTTGCGCCCTCTACGAGCGCCGGTTCATCAACCGAATGCGCGATCGCCTTCGAGAGCGGGCCCGCCTCCATCCCGAGGTCTTCACCCCGCTCGCCGACCGCGCCGACCACGAAAACATTCGGACTGTTTTCGATTTTGACGACCGCATCACATCTTCCTTCTTTGGCTTCGGCGACGCGCCCAACTACTACGCCACGCAATCCGCCCAAAACGTCCTCGCGGCTATCCAAACCCCGACCCTGCTCATCACGGCCCAGGACGACCCGCTCGTGCCGTTTGAAAGCTACGCCCACCCCGCCATCGCGGCCAATCCGAACATCGAACTCGTGGCCCCCCGCCACGGAGGACATGTTTCGTTCCTGGCTAAAGGGAAACCTCGTTTCTGGCTCGACGCCGCGGCGCTCGAGTGGCTCGAAACTTACGGGAACAAATAGGTGTTCGGGTTCGTCTTCCTATCGACCTGATGGTGAAAACTAACAACGCATCCTTTGCGGAAGCCGCCCGTATCGCGCTCCGCTCTCTGCAAGGCAGCAAACTCCGCAGCTTTCTCACCCTGCTGGGAATCATCCTGGCCACAACTACGTTGATCTCCGTGATGAGCGTAATCCGCGGCATGGACGATTACATCGGCACGCAGGTATTGGATATGGGCGTGGACGGCTTTCGCGTCCGCCGCATGGTGATGATCGGCCAGTGGGACCCGAAGAAATTTCTCGAAATGCAGCGGAAGAACCCGCAACTGACGCGGGAGGAATTCAACTTTCTGAAGCGCGAATCGAAACTGCTGCGGGAAGTCGGCATCGAGACGAACCGACAGGTGGCGGTGAATTTTTCCACGGAGCGGATGGAGGAAGTGGAACTCCGCGGGGTAACCGCCAACGTGGGGGCGATTTCGAATACCCAGATTGCCCAAGGACGTTTTTTATCCGACTCCGATGACGCGCGTCGGATGATGGTGGCCGTGATCGGTCATGAGCTCAAGCAAAAGTTTTTTCCAGCCGTAGATCCAATCGGTAAAGTGGTTGACCTCGGCGGTCGGCCGTTCACCGTGATCGGAGTGGCGAAGGAGCAGGGCAGCGTGTTTGGCCAGTCGCGGGACCGGTTTGCGATCATCCCGTCCGAGACCTATTTCAAGATCTACGGCAGCCGGATGGGCATCGGCTACTCCGCACTCGCGATTGATCGGCAACACCTGGAACAAGCCCAGGACGAAGTTCGTTCGTTGTTGCGCGCGTGGCGTCACGTGCCTCCGGGGGAAGCCGATAACTTCGGGCTGTTTTCCTCCGACTCGTTACTCGCCGCGTGGGACCAGATGACCGGTGCCATTGCCGCCACGGCGGT
>JANODS010000546.1:0-1229 GCA_031412835.1 Acidobacteriota bacterium
GTTGGATTGGGAACTCCAGAGGCCAGATAGAGGGTGGCGGCGGCGGGGTGGAGGACGAAGATGCCTCGGCTGTCGCGCTGCTGAGGAGGAAGTTGGGTGTTCGCCGATTCGACCAGGGCGGCGAATTCCGGGGAGACGCGCAGTCCTTGGAAGGGCTTGACGGCAGAGAGCGTCGTCGGCAGGGGGGTCGCGATCAGGATGCCCCAAACGATGAACTGGAGAAGGAGGATGGCTCCGAATGACCCCGCGGCTGGAATCGACAGACGTCGAACCGAGGCCAGCGAGAGGGCGACGAAGGGAGCGCAGAGGGCCATATGCACGTGGTCCCAGCGGGGGTAGGCAAAGCCGAGGGCGGCGATCGTACAAATGAGCTGCGTTCTGAGAACAGGGCACTGGCGGGCCGCCAGGAGAGGGGCGAGGAGAAAAATGGGGGCGAGGTAGAGAAGTGACCGGCACCATAAGAGCGTGCCGGCGGGATACCCGTAGGCCTGCCAGAGAGCCAAGGGGGTGAAGTAGATATTCGACCAGTAGGAGATGCCGGCGACCTGGGCGTAAACGGTCTTGTTGAAAAAACCGAAGTGGACCAGTCCCGGAAGGCCGCCGGCGAGGGCGATGGGCAAAAGTGGGATGGCGGCTGCTACGAGGAAGCCCGCGGCGGCGAGAGGGAGTAAGCGGCGGCGGGAGAAGAAGAGGCCCAGGACAAGGGCGGCGAAACAGAGGAGGCCGATGTTCTGTTTGGTGGCAAAGGCGAGCCCGGCACCGACGCCGGCGGCGGCGGCCCAACGGGCGGCGTGCGGCGAGCGGAGGAGGCGGAGGGCGCAGTACTGCGCGCAGAGAGCGAAGAGAACGGCCCAGGGATTGTAGGTGGAAGAGTTTGGAGGGACCGACCAAACGAGGGTGGCGGCGAGGAGAAACGCCAACTGGAAGCGGGAGAGGCGGAGGGTGATTCCGGTGGCTAGGATGACGAGGGCGGTGAGCGCGTAGAGGACGAAGGCGAGGCCGCGGAGGGCGGCGAGGCTGGGGCCGAAGAGCGCGTGGAGAATGGCTTGGAGCTGGAAGGAGAGGGGGGTGACGCCACAGAAAACGTCCTGATAGAGGCGGTCGCCGTGTGCGAGGCGGCTGGAGACGAGGACCATCCAGGATTCGTCGGGTGTGGGATCGAAGCGGGCGAGGGCGGCGCCATAGCCGACTAGCGAGGCGGCGGCGATGAGGGCCAGGGCGGAAAAGGT
>JANODS010000547.1:0-1197 GCA_031412835.1 Acidobacteriota bacterium
TCCCGCTACACCCCCGAAGCCGTCGCCAATATCTGCGGCTGCACCGCCGACGAGTTCGTCAAAGCCGCGGAGATGATCACCATCGCCGCCGCCGCCGACAAAAGCGGCACCGTCCTCTACGCCCTCGGCTGGACCCATCACAGCTTCGCCGTGCAATTGATCCACGCCGCCGCCATGGTCCAGTTGCTCATGGGCAACATCGGCATGCCCGGCGGCGGAGTCAACGCCCAACGCGGCCACGCCAACATCCAGGGCTCCACCGACATGGGTGCCTGGAATACTCTCCCGGGGTATCTAAAAATCCCCCGCGCCAACCACGAAAATCTCGCCGACTACCTCAAAGCCAACACCCCTAAAGCCCTCCGCCCGAACAGCCTGAACTACCTCGGCAATACGCCCAAATTCATGGCCAGCCTGCTGAAGGCTTACTACGGCCCTCACGCCACCAAAAACAACGATTTCGGCTACCAATGGCTGCCCAAAGTAGAAGAAGGGGCCGACCATTCCTGGGGCACGTTCTTCGACCAAATGCACGCCGGCCAGATGGACGGCCTCATCAGTTTCGGCATGAACCCCGTCGCCAACGGCCCCAATACGCCCAAGATGATCCGGGCCCTCTCGAAGCTCAAATGGCTCATCGTCGCCGAAAACTTTGAAACCGAAACGGCCGCTTTTTGGCGAGCCAAGGAACTGGCCGACAAAGAGTATCCCCAAGCCCTGAAGGCTGACGACATCCAAACCGAAGTCTTCCTTTTGCCCGCCGCCTGCTTCGCCGAAAAGGACGGCTCGTTCGTCAACTCCTCCCGCTGGTTGCAGTGGAAAGAAGCCGCCGTCGATCCCCCCGGCGACGCCCGGCGAGACCAGGACATCATCTCCGATCTTTTCCATGCCGTGCAGGATCTCTACAAGAAAGAAGGCGGTGCCCAGCCCGAGCCGCTGCTCAACATGCAGTGGAATTACGCGAAGCCTCAGCGCCCCCTGCTCGGCGAAGTAGCCCGTGAAGTCAACGGCATCGATCTCGAAACCGGTAAGCAACTGAACGGCTTCGGCGAGCTTAAGGACGATGGTTCGACAGCCTGCGGCAACTGGATCTATTCCGGCTCCTGGACCGAAGCCGGCAACCAAATGTCCCGCCGCGGCCAAGCGGATCCCACCGGCCTCGGGCTTTATCCCCAATGGGCATGGAGTTGGCCGGCC
>JANODS010000548.1:0-5117 GCA_031412835.1 Acidobacteriota bacterium
GGAGGCGATTGATAAGGCGACGGTGGCTGCGACGGACTGGTTGATTGCGAACAACGTGCGGAACTGCGTGATTGAAATTGCCAATGAGTACAATGGTGGGGACTTTGACTATGGCCGGTACATTGAGAGGGCGATGGGGCACTTGATCCAGCTGGCGAAGGGTCGGTTTGTGGAGAAGAAAGCCGCGTTTCGATTGCCGGTGAGCGCGTCCTCGAATGGGGAGGTGAAGGCGGGCGAAGAGGTGATGAAGGTGGCGGACGGGGTGCGGGACTATGGGGATTTGGTGTTGACGCATGGGAACCATATGAGCCCTGAGTTGAAGAGGAAGCGGGTGAAGGCGCTGGTGAGCAACGCGGGGATTCCGGGGCCGATTGTGATCAACGAGGACGATATTGGCCGGGAGACGACGCTGGAGCATTTGAAGCTGGAGCTGGGAAGCTGCGACGCGATCTGGGAGAGCGGCGGGAGCTGGGGATACATGCCGTGGGTGCAGTTCCAGATTTGGCCGTTTGTGGATTATCGGCCGGGAACATCGTCGGTGGTGAAGGACGAGATGCCGGAGCCGGAGCGGAATCGGGCGTACTTTAAAGCGGTGCTGGAACATATCGCGAAGAAGATTTACAAGTAAGTGGGACTCAGCGAATTGCAACCCGCGCGTAGCTGGCCGTGGAAGGTCTGTGGCTTTCTGCTGTTTGCGACCGCACTGAGCTATCTGGATCGGCAGGCATTGAGCGTGGCGGCGCCGCTGGTATCGAAGGAGATGGGTTTAGACAATGCCCAGTTAGGGCTGCTGCTGAGCGCGTTCTTTTATAGTTACGCGGGGATGCACTTATTCATTGGATACTTTCTGGATCGGTTTAACATCCGGCTGGTTTATGGCGCGTTTGTGGGTTTGTGGAGTTTGGCGCAGATCGCCGGCGGTTTCTCTCGAGGGTTTGGCGAGTTGTTTGTGGCCCGGTTGTTTCTGGGGACGTTTGAGACGGCGGGGCAGCCGGGGGCGGCGCGGATTATTGCCCGGATCCTGCCGGGCAAGGACCGGAGTTTTGCCAACGGGATCATGATGTCGGGGGGGAGCTTGGGAGCGGTGATCGCGCCGGTGTTGGTGCTGGGTTTGAGCGCTTCCATCGGATGGCGCGGGGCGTTCGCGGTGCTGGGGTTGATGGGTCTGATTTGGGTAGCGGCTTGGCTGTGGTGGTTCCGTCCGGGGCCGGAGGTGCTGTATGGCAAGCCGAACGAGGTGAAAGCGGAGTGGGGGGTGATTCTGCGTCGGCGGCAGTTTTGGGCTTGTACGGTGGCGGCGGCCTTTGGGGTGCCGATTATTCATATCGCTTCGAGTTGGATCCCGACGTATTTGGTGCAGCGATGGAAGGTGCAGGTGGGGGGCGAACTGAGCGGGTATCTGTTTTTGATTTACGCGGGGTTGGACGTGGGCTTTTTGGGTGGGGGCTTTTTGATTCGAACGTTGGTGGGGCGAGGCAGTGGGGTGATGGCGGCGCGTCGGCGAGTGTTGCTGGTGGCAGCGGGATTGATGATGGTTGTACTGGCGGTACCGTTTGCGACGGATGTTCGGATGGCGGTGGCGGGAGTGTTGGTAATGAATATAGGCCGGGCGTGCTGGGGAGCGATTTTCCTGACCTACAATCAGGAGATTGCTCCCGGGCGAGTGGGGATGGTGGCTGGAATCATGGGATCGATTGGGGCGTTCGCGGGGGCGCTGCTGGTGTGGGTGATTGGCAACGTGAGCCAGCGGGTTGGGTTTGATCCGGCGTTTTTCGGAATTGGGTTGCTGGTGGTGCTGGGCACCTTACCTTTGTTGCTTGTGAAATGGGAGGAAGTACATGACGCATAGAGTGGCCGTAGTGGCCGGAGACGGGATTGGTCCGGAGATCAGTGAGGCCACGCGGGCGGTGGTGGAAGCGGCGGGGGTGAGCGTGGATTGGGTGCCTACGCCGGCGGGTAAGGCTGCTTATGAGGTTTATGGGCAGGAGTTGCCAGCGGCGAGTTTGGAACGGATGACCGAGATCGGGGTGGTGCTGAAGAGCCCGTTGTTGGCCGAGCGGCGGAGCGGGGGCGTGACGGTGGAGCGCGGTGGGGAGAGTCGTCATTATCCGAGCGTGAATAACGCGCTGCGGCGGGAGTTGGGCGCGTTTGTCAACGTTAGGCCGGTGCGCGGGTTTGGGGCGGTAAGCGGGGTTTACGCGCGGCTGGATTTGGTGATTATGCGGGAGGTGACTGAGGATACCTACGCGGGGATCGAACGGCGGGTATCGGCAGATAGGGGGGAGGCCACGAAGGTTATCACGAGACAGGCGAGTGAGCGAGTGGCGCGGTTTGCATGTGAGTACGCGATTTTGCACGGGCGGAAGACGGTGAGCGCGATTCACAAGGCGAATGTGTTGCATCATACGGACGGGCTGTTTCTTGAGGCGGTGAAGAGTGTGGTGGATCAATACCCGACGTTGCAGTTCGACGATAAGATGATTGATGCGGCATGTTACTTAGTCGTGAAGAAACCGGAGTTATTCGATGTTCTGGTGATGCCGAACCAGTACGGCGACATTTTTTCCGACTTGGCGGCGGGATTGGTGGGGAGTTTGGGGCTGGCTCCGGGGTCGAACATCGGCGATGGGGTGGCGATGTTTGAGGCGGCGCACGGAGCGGCTCCGGATATTGCGGGGCAGGGGATTGCGAACCCGATTGGATTGATCCTTTCCGGCGCGATGATGCTGTCGCATCTGGGAGAGACCGAAGCGGCGGAGCGGATCCAGTTTGGGGTGGCGGCGGTGCTGGAGCGGGGTGAGGTTTTGAGTGGGGACCTGGGGGGCCGGGCGACGACACGACAGGTGACCGAGGCGATCTGCGAGGCGATGGCGGTGGCGCAGTGACGGAGGATTTGACCGGAGTTTTTGATACGCATGTTCATACCGCACCGGACGTACGACCGCGGAAAGTGACGGCGTATGAACTCTGTGTGGCGGCTCGGGAGGCCGGGATGGCGGGAGTTTTGTTGAAGTGCCATCACGCATCGACGGCGATGGTGGCGGGGAGCTTGCGGGAGGCGTTCCCGGGCTTACGGGTGATGGGTTCGATTGTGTTGAATCGGGCAGTCGGCGGGTTGAACGTCGAAGCGGTGGAGGCGGCGGTTCGCATGGGGATAAGAGAGGTTTGGTTACCGACGTTGGATGCGGAGAACGAACGGGTGTATCGGGGGAAGCCGGGGACGGGGTTGACGATGTTCGACGAGGGCGGGGAATTACGGAAGGAATTGCAGGAGATTCTGGAAGTGGTGGCAAAGGCGGATGTGATTTTGGGGACGGGACATTTGTCGGCGGTCGAGATAGAAGCCGTGGTGCGGGCGGGGCGGGAGCGGGGGGTGAAGAAGATCTTTGTGACTCACCCGGAGAGCAATTTTCAGAGGCTGTCGGTTGCGTTTCAGCTTCGGCTGCGCGGTGAGGGCTTGTATTTTGAGCGGTGCTTTGCCAGAGAGGGGTTTTCGGCAAGTTGGGAGGTGATGGCGGAGGGGATTCGGGCGGTGGGGGTGGAGTCGACGATTTTTGCGACTGATTTGGGGCAGGTGGAGAGTTTGCACCCGGTGGAGGGACTGCGCGCGGGGCGGCGGGCATTGCGGGAGTTTGGCTTTCAAGATGGGGATTTGCGGCGAATGATGATTGAAAATGCGCGCGAGGTTTTGGGATGAAGACGAGGATTGGGTTTTTGCACACGTCGCCGCCGGCCATTGCGCCGCTGATGCAGTACTACGGGCGGTGGGCGGAAGAGTTTGAGATTGTGAATTTACTGGACGATGGGATCCTCGATTACTTTCGCGCGGGGGACGATGCGGCGGCCGAAGGGGCGCTGCGGGAGCTATTGGATCGGGCGTGCACAAAGTATGGGGTGAAAGGAGCGATGGTGACTTGCTCGTCGGTATCGGGCGCGATGCTGGCGGCATTGCAGGCCCGGAGCGCGGTGCCGATCCTGAAGGTGGACGTGCCGATGGCGGCCGAGGCGATGCGGTTGGGTGGAAAGATTGGGGTTGCCTACACGTTTGCGCCAACGTTGGGTCCGACGACGAGTTTGTTTGGCTCCGAGGCTGATTTGGTTCCGTATTGGATCGCGGGGGCCTATGATGCGGTGCTGGCGGGTCGAATGGAGGAGCATGATCGATTGGTTCTAGAGGGGTTGGAGCGGCTGCGCGCGGAGGGCGTGGAGGTGATCGTGTTAGCTCAAGTATCGATGGCGCGGGTGTTGCCGGGGTTGCGGGCGGACTTTGAGGTGCCGGTGTTGTCCAGTCTGGAGACCAGCTTGCGGGCGATGCGGGCGGTGCTGGCGTGAGGCGGTTGTGCTTCCCGGTGGCGACCCCGGATACGCGGGATGAGAGTATGCTGGCGCTGCGGGGGGAGTTGGGGAGTTCGTTTCGATTGTTGGGAGAGCTGGGGTATGAAGCGGCGGAGTTGATGGTGAGGGATGGGAGTGAGTTGCTAGCGGGTGAGATTGCGCGGATGGCGGGGGATTGCGGGCTGGCGATTCCGGCGGTGAGTACGGGGCAGATGCGGAAGGAAGATGGTTTGCAGCTTTGCAGTCCGAACGGGGAGCTGCGTCGGAGGAGCATCGATCGGACTAAGCAGGTGCTGGATTTTGCAGCGGAGTTGGGGGCGCAGGTGAACATTGGGACGCTGCGGGGAACGTTGCCGGATCGGGACCGGGGGGTGGAGAGCTTAGTGGAGTTACTGGAGCATTCGCGGGGGATTGCCGTGGAGCCGCAGTGCCGTTGGGTGACGAATTGGATCCATACGACGGCGGAGGCGAAGGAGTTGATTCGGGAGTGTGATGGGTTATCGATTCTGTTCGACTTTTACCATGCGGAGTTGGAGGAGACGAGTGTGGCGGCCGCGCTGGTGGGCGCCGCGGAGTTGATCAGTTGGGTGCAGGTATCGGATAGCAATCGGAGGGCTCCGGGTTGGGGCCATTGGGACTTTGCCGAGTATGAGCGAATGTTGGTGGCGGTGGGGTATTCGGGGTACGTGAGCGTCGAATGCCTGCCGCTGCCTTCGGCGGAAGCCGCGGCGCGGCAGGCGATGCGATGGTTGCGGGCGGTTAGCGGCGAGTAGCGGTGAGGA
>JANODS010000549.1:0-12853 GCA_031412835.1 Acidobacteriota bacterium
GAGTTCGAGCGCCGTCAACACCCCGGTTTGGCCGTAGTTGAGGTTGTTGCGGAAGGACCATTCCACGTCCTTATAAGCGGGAAGCGGGCGGAACCACTGGCGCGTCGAAGCCCCAAACCGATCCGTCCCTTCGGCGGAATCCACCTTCCGCTTCATTGTATTCGCGCCGCCATTCCCGTAGACCTCGTACATGCGCAACATGCCGTTGTGGTTGGAAGCCATGAAGCCCAAGTAGCCCGCCGACCACATGTCGACAAACGCGTGGGTCCACACGCCGGGCATCCCGTAGCTGATCATCTTCGTCATCTCGAAATTGGCGAACCAAGGCAGTTCGGCGTAAAGGATGGGATCGAGATTTGGGTTGTGGGGGGGCTGGCCGCTGAAGGTATAGAGAAACGGGACGCTCTCGTGCAGGTCGTGGATGATGGGCGGGTGCCACTCCAGATACGCCGCCAGCCAGTTGCGCATAGTGATCTGCGAGTAGTGCATGTCGCGATTGTTGTCGTGATAGATGTACTTCCCCCAATACGGTGGGCCGGGAAGCCGGTCGTCCTCGTTTTCTTCGTTGACCTTGAACTCGTTGTACCAGGCGACATAGCGGTCGCGGCCGTCTGGTTCCAGCACGGGCGTCAGGAAGACGATCAGATTCTTGCGAATCGAATCGAATAGCGCGCCGTCTTCAGCGACGATGCGGTAGCCGAGTTCCATCATCATGTCCGGCGGGCCGGTCTCGGACGAATGCAGGCCCCCGGTGACGTGGTAGATCGGCTTGGCTTGGCCGAGCAGTCCCTCCAACTCGGCGGGGGTAACGCGCCGCGGGTCGGCCAGTTTGGCGAGCATCGCCTTGTAGTCATCCAGGCGGCGGATGGTGGCTTCATCGGCGATGGCGACGGTCCAGCAGTCGCGGCCTTCATCGGTCTTGCCGACATAGAGAATTTTCACGCGCGGCGACGCCTTTTCCAAGGCTCGGAAGTACGCCAACATCTGCGCCGAGGTAGCCAGCTTCTTCGGGGTGCCGACGTGATAACCCAGCACGTCCTTGGGCGAGGGAACGCCGGCGACGAGCGGCAAATGATCTACCAGAGGGCTAAGGAACTCGGGCTTGGTCGTCCATTCCTTAACGCGGGCGGCGAAATCCGCATCACGGGCGGCCGGTTGCGCGGCGAGTTGACGAGCGAGGAGGCACAAAACGAAGAGCGAGCGCATATGGGAGCTAGGGTAACAGGGTTGACACTCACCGGGCCTCGTGAGACCATGATGTTTGTGCGCTGAGCGGGAGTAACTCAGCTGGTAGAGTGCAACCTTGCCAAGGTTGATGTCGCGAGTTCGAATCTCGTCTCCCGCTCCAAATTCACTTTCTCGCAACTTTTCGCGTTAAAAAGCGTTAGTATCTGGCAGGAGCCCTTATGCTACGCCGGACAGTTGCCCTTCTCCTCCTCCCCGCTTTATTTGCGGCGAATCCCGTCAGTTTCCAAAAGAAGCTGTCGAAGGCGGCGCGTGCCGACCACGCTTTGAATCGTCTGACCTTTGGAGCCACCGAGGCTGACCGCGCCACGATTGAGCGGCTGGGCGTCGAGAAGTGGATTGACCTGCAACTGCATCCGGAGCGGTTGCCGGAGAATCCGGCGCTACTGGCGCGGCTGGCGCAACTCGATTCGCTGCCGATGACCTCCGACCAGATTGCCGAGAAGTATCCGCCAGCCAACGTGATCCGGCAACTTGTGCGCAGCGGCCGCATCGACCAAGTGAAAGACCCGGTGATGCGAGCGCGGCTGGAACGCTACGCGGAACGGATGAAGAAAGAGGTCAAGGTCGAATCCGGCCCAGCCCTACTGACTCCGGGCGAGACCAGGATGCTGCGGCAGGGCACGCCGGAGGAACGGAAGGCGCTATTAGCCAAAATGGACCCCGCCCAGCGTGACGCGATTCTCGCCCGGCTGCCGGGCGGTCGTCAAGAGGTGATGAACGGCAGCGACCTCGCACTGCGGCGGGAGATGATCGCGGCCCAGCAGCCGAACCAAGTGGTCTACCATGACTTGACCGACGCGAAGTTGATGCGGGCCGTGCAGTCGACGCACCAGGTGGAGGAGCTTCTCGCCGACTTCTGGTTCAACCACTTCAACGTCTTCTATGACAAAGGCATCAACCGGATGCTCACTTCGAGCTACGAACGCGAGGCGATTCGGCCACATGTGCTGGGCAACTTCAAGGATCTGTTGCTGGCGACCTCCCAACATCCCTCGATGCTCTTTTACTTGGACAACTGGACGTCGATGTCGGAAGAGGCCGCTAAGCGGGGCCGCGGGAAAAAGAAGGCCCAGGGGCTGAACGAGAACTACGCCCGCGAGCTTTTAGAGCTGCACACGATGGGTGTGGACAAGGGGTACACGCAGAAGGACGTGACGGAAGTGGCCCGTTGCTTCACCGGCTGGAGCATCACAGCTCCCCGAGTGGGGGGAGCTTTCACCTTCAATCCGCGGGTGCATGACCGCGGGGAGAAGACGGTGCTCGGCCACCGGATCCCGGCGGGCGGCGGCAAAGAAGACGGGCTGAAGGTGATCGACATCCTGATGGAACACCCTTCCACGGCGCACTTCATCGCGACCAAACTGGCCCAGCGCTTCGTGGCCGATGAACCGCCGGCGGCGCTGGTGGAGCGGATGGCGAAGAGCTTCACGAAGACGAAGGGCGAAATCCGACCGATGCTGCAAGTGATGTTCTCCAGCCCCGAATTTTGGAGCGAAGGCGCGTACAAGGCAAAGATGAAGATGCCCTTTGAAATGGTGGCGAGTGCCCTGCGGGCGACAAACGCGCAGGTGGATTCGACCGTGGCGCTGACGCAGCAACTAGCCACTTTAGGCCAGCCGCTCTACAAGAAAGTGGAGCCGACCGGCTACTACGCTTCGGCGGAAGAGTGGACGAACTCCGCGGCGTTGCTCGGACGCATGAACTTCGCGATGGCCTTAACGAGCAACAAAGTACCCGGAGTAAGAGTTGCGATCGACCCGGCCGAGGCGCGGGCCAAGGGCTTGGCGCTCGGCGGACCCGAGTTCCAACGGCACTAGAGGAGAACGGAGATGCAGACGATGACTCGACGCAACATTCTGAGCTGCTTCGGCTTGGGCATGGCTCCGGGCTGGCTGGCGCGGGCCGCTACCGGCGGCAAGAAGACGATGGTGGTGGTGTTTCTGCGCGGGGCGATGGACGGGCTGAGCGTGGTGACGCCGTTTGGCGACAAGGCCTACGCCGACCATCGGCCGACGCTACGCGTGACCGATCCGATCGACCTGGATGGGTTCTTCGGGTTGAACCCAGCGCTGCGGTCGTGGAAGCCGCTGTGGGATTCCAAGCAACTCGCTATCGTGCAGGCGACCGGATCGCCGGACACGACGCGGTCGCACTTCGACGCGCAGGACTACATGGAATCCGGCACGCCGGGCCGCAAGGGAACCCGCGATGGCTGGCTGAATCGGGCGCTGACGGAAGAGAAGGCCGCGTCGCCGATTCGAGCGGTGGCGTTAGGGGCCAACCTGCCCCGGGCGCTGCGCGGGCCGCAAGCCGCGGTCGCCGTGAACTCCATCGGCAGCTTTAAGGTTCGCGATGACGCGCAGGGCGACTTCATGTCGATGTACGCGAACTCGAAAGACAACGTGTTGAAGAGCACAAGCCACGAGACGTTTGAAGCCGTGAAGCTGATTGATTCGATCAACAAGCAGAGCTATAGCCCGGCGACGGGGAGCCTGGCATACCCGGGATCGCGGTTCGGGCAAAGTTTGTTGCAGATCGCCCGGTTGATCAAGGCCGGGGCCGGGATGGAGGTGGCGTTTACGGACATCACGGGTTGGGACACGCACATCAACCAAGCGCCGCAACTGAACAATCTGCTGGGCGATCTGAGCGCGGGGCTGGCTGCTTTCCACGAAGACATGGGCAGCCGGATGCAGGATATCGTCGTGGTAACGATGTCGGAATTTGGGCGCACGGCGCGGGAGAATGGCAACCGCGGCACCGACCATGGTCACGCCAACTGCATGTTCGTGCTGGGTGGCGGCGTGAAGGGCGGCCAAGTGCACGGACAGTGGCCGGGACTGGCACCGGAGCAGTTGTACGAGAATCGTGACTTGGCGATCACGACCGACTTCCGGGACGTGCTGGGCGAACTGACGGCGAAGCATTTGGGGAACAAGAATCTGGCGGCGGTCTTTCCGGGCTACACGCCGAAGTTTCGCGGAATTCTATGAGGCTTTTGGGCTTCTTCTTGTTGGCCGCGGCATTGGGAGCGCAGGAGTGGGAGACGCTGTTCGACGGCGTTTCGACCCGAGGTTGGCTGGAGGTAACCGGGGCTCCGTTTCCGGCGTCGTGGACGATTGAAGATGGTTGTTTGAGGACCGTTCCGAGCCCGGAGGGGATGCACGATTTGCGGACGGTGGGTTCGTATCGCACATACGAGCTGCGCTTCGAATGGAAGCTGGAGGCGGGGGGTAACTCCGGGGTGAAGTATCGGATTCAGAAGACTGATCGGTGGCAGAAAAAAGGGGAGGCGGGCTACCAGGCGCGGGCGCGCGGGGCGGAGTACCAATTGTTGGCCGATCCGAAGGCCCCGGCGAACCAGCAGACAGCTTCGCTTTATACCGTGCAGGCCCCGGAGCCGGTGAAGATTGCGGTCCCTGGCGTATTTCACGAATCGCGGATCGTGGTGCGGACAGACCACGTGGAGCACTGGCTGGATGGCGAAAAGGTGCTGACTTACCCGTTGGCGGAGCCTCCGGCGGAAAGTTTTGTGTCGTTGCAGAACCACACATCCAAGGTATGGTTCCGCAATCTCAGAATTCGCCGTCTTTAAGGGGTCAAAAAAATTTTCGGCGGACTTCGCCCGCCCTACGAACAAGCTATTCGGGGGCGGAGTACCGTCGAGAAGAGAAGCCGCTATCTCGCGGGCCTTCCACCCTCATTCGCAGAACAGCTCGTTGACGGTGACAGAGACCGTGTCGACAATGGCCATGTCGCCCGACACCTTCATCCGTCGGAGTTCGTCTCCCATCCGGTTAATCAGATCCACCAGCGGCTGACCGTAGCGAACGTCCCAGCCAAACCGCACGAGATCTCGCGCGTAGGCGTCAGCGCGAAA
Source organism: Acidobacteriota bacterium (assembly GCA_031412835.1). GTDB lineage: Bacteria > Acidobacteriota > Terriglobia > Bryobacterales > Bryobacteraceae. The sequence continues at coordinate 5,129 of JANODS010000549.1, forward strand.
TGTCGATGCCGCATACTTCCGCGCCCGATCACCTAACGATTGCCGGTCTCCAACATCCCTCAGGCGCTCCAAGGCCCGAGCGAGGCCGCCGGGTTCCTGCGATGGATCTATTTTAATGACGCAATCGTCCGGGAGCTCGCGATAGAAACCGACATCACTCACGATCACCGGTTTGCTATATAGCATTTCCTCGATCACCGACGCCGACGCCCCTTCGATCGCGGGCCACCGTAGATTGACACAGATGTCGCTGGCCGCGAGGCAGGTATGCAGAACATCGTCCGAAACACGGCCCAGGAAGTGCACGCGCGAAGCTAGGCCTCGATCCGCCACGATCTGATCGAGGCGCTTCTGGTAGCTCGGGTCGCTCGGCCCGGCGACCACCAAATGGACGCCCCCGGGCAGCGCTTCCAGCGTCGTGTGGACCCGCTTGTTCGCGTTCACGTGCCCGATCGTTAATGCCAGTAGTTGATTATCTGGAACACCCAACGAAGCGCGCCCGGCGGCGGATCGGCCGGAGGGCAGTTCATACGGAAGGTTGATCTTGCGGGTCGGGCCGGAGTAGGAGCGCCGCACCGCCGCCAGCAGATACTCGGAGTGGGCGATCACCCCGAGTGCGCCTTCGACGCACCTTTCGAGAAGTGGGAAATCCACCACCTCGTCCGTCTCCCAAACGGGATTCCCATCCACGCTCCGCTCACCAGCGCCGCGGCCCGCCACCCCATACCAATGTTCCATCTCGGCGAGGTACGCACTCGGGTCGCGGCGCACCTCCAGATAGAGCGCCGCGAAAAAATGGTGCATGACGAAATCATGGAGCACGACCAGCCCGGGGTGCTGCCGAGATACGTCGAAGATCTCGCCGTGGAACGGCAGGTGGTTGCCAAAGTTATAGACGACGAGATCGAAAGAGGCAAGCCGCGCAAGGTCCGCGCTGGGGGCGAACACAAGCTTCGCCTCGGTCACCGGATGCAGGGGCCCTCTTTCAAAATGCCAGAGTTCGACGTCGGCGCTCTTGGCCAGTTCGCGAACGATGTAAGTGCTGGCCCGCCCGATGGCGCTCTTCTCCGAAAGGGGTGTAAACCAGGCGATTTTCATATCGAACAGAGGCGAGTGAGATGGCCCGCGACGTAGGCGACATCGGCCTCGGTTAGGCCGATGTGGGTCGGCAGACTGATGCCGCGGGCGCTTAACCGCTCGGCTACCGGGTAGTGCCCGTCGGGTTCAAAGTAGGGCGGCATTACGTGCATCGGGTAGAACACCGGTCGGGTCTCAATGCCCACCTTGGCGAGATCGCGCATCAGTTGATCCCGGTCGGTCGGAACGGCGGCATTCAAGATCACAGTGTAGAGCCAATAGGCGTGGCGACACCAGGACTCTTCAATCGGCAGGGTGATCAGATCGGCAATCGGCGATAGATAATGCGCATACCAGGAGGCGACGGTCCGGTGGTGCGCCATGTAACGATCAATCTGTTCGAGTTGGGCGAGGCCGAGAGCGGCTTGAATGTTGGTCATGCGGTAGTTGTAGCCGATGACAGGGAACCAGTAGCGCCGATCGGTCTGCATGCCTTGCCCGCGATACGTACGGATTCGGGCGGCCTTTTCGGGGTCGCGAACGGTGACCATGCCGCCCTCGCCGGTCGTGATGATCTTGTTACCGAAGAAGCTAAACGTGCCGACGTCGCCCAAGCCGCCGACGATTTGGCCCCGGTAGCGGGCGCCGTGGGCCTCGGCCGCGTCCTCGATCACGAACAGATTGTGGCGACGGGCGATGGCGAGGATCGGGTCCATCTCGGCGGGATGGCCGTAGAGGTGGACGACCAGGATGCCCCGGGTTCGGGGAGTGATCTTGGCTTCGATCAGAGCGGGATCGAGATTCATCGTCCGCGTCTCGGAGTCAACAAACACGGGCTTCGCGCCGCAATAGGCGACGGCATTGGCGGTGGCGACGAAGGTGAGCGTGGGGACGATCACCTCATCGCCGGGTTGCAAGTTGCAACCGAGAAGGGCGAGGTGGAGGGCGCTGGTGCCATTGTTGGCGGCCACCGCGTGCGGGACGTCGCAGAAGCGCGCGAACCCTTCTTCAAACAGTCCGATGAACCGACCGATGGAGGAGACCCAGGTGGAATCGAGGCACTCCTGCACGTACTTCGACTCATTTCCGACAAACTGCGGGGCGGAGATAGGGATCTCGCGACGCAAGGGGGAGGGTGCGGGGGGAGAGGGAGAGGTCATCGACTCAATAGAAGATTCCAGCTAATGCAGTTGAGCAAAGACTGCGGTTCGACCGGCAACAACTCGCCCGATCCGTCTTCTACCCGCTGCACTTTGAGCCCTAATTGGGCCAGCTCTTCGTACCATTGTAGCGGTTCGATTCCCGCGCGCCGGAGGTGCTCCGGGGCGAATTCGACAAAAATCCGGAGGCCCGGATTGCGAGCGAGAATCTGCGTCATTCCCCGGAGAATGAACGGCTCGCTGCCTTCGGCGTCGATCTTGATGACGTCAATTCTTGGTTCGTCGGCGAGGGCCGCGTCCAGGGTGACGGTTTCAACCGTAAGCGTTTCGCCGGGGGCGGTTCCGGCGAACAGCGAGTTGTGGCCGGAGTTGTTCGCGTAGGCGGTGAAGGTGGTGGAGCCGGCGTGGTCAGAGATGGCGCGGGCATCCAGCCGAACGACGCCGGATTCGAGAAAACCATTCACCTGGACGTTATCGCGGAGCAGAGTATGGGTCTTGGGAGTGGGTTCGAAACTGTAGAGGCGACCGTGGCCGGAGAGTTGGCGGAGCGCGAACAACGTGTAGATACCGATGTGGGCACCGATATCGACCACGACCATGCCTGGCTGTATGAAGCTGGCGAAAAGGCGCGTCATGCCGGGCTCTGGAAGGCCGCGAAGAGCGTAATAGGCACCGAGCCGCCACTCTTGACTCGGAACGCCGAGGAGGAAGCCTTCGACCTCGGTGACAATGACGTCGGGACCAGCTTGAAAAACGGGGGAGCGCTGTTGGCGGCGAATATCGGCGAGGCTTTCGCGCAGGGCCTGGTTTTCCAGGCGCAACTGCTCGATCTGGGAGCCGTTATGCTGCGCCGCCTCGGTCAATGAACTGAGTACTTTGCGATGTTCGTGGGTGTCTTCGGCCAAGGCGTCAAGCGCGGTGCGATGTTGGCGCGTGTCATTCACCAAGGTGTCGAGTACGGCGCGATGTTGGCGCGTCTCTTCAGCCAGAGTGGCCTGCTGCGCCCCGTTCTCGCGGACGAGAGTGGTCAAGTCCGCCTGTTTGACAACGAGATCAGCCACGTAGCGGTCGACCTTATCGGAGATCGTGAAGAGAGTATGGTCGAGTTTGCCGATGTTGCGTTCGGCCTGAATCGCGCTCTCCCGCATTACGTAGTCGAGTTTGAGTTCGATCGACTCGACCCGGGAAACGCGGAGAAGAAACTCGAACGCGCGGCGCGAGCGATTCCAGACCGATAGTTTTACAGCGGAGAGCCAGCGGGAGCCTGGAACGAGAGAGCCTTCCTGGCTACGGTCCCAGAGGCCGACGTACCGGCGGCCGCTCGTCTTCGCTTCAGCCGACTCGACGAGTTGCAGAATCATCGACCGGCGGGAGAAATGGTTCCGCAGCAGCTCTCGATAGTGAACGAAGCCGCCGACGTCGCACTCCCGGCCGAAGACGCGCAGATAACTTTCTCGGACGAAGCTGGCGTCGTCCGCAATGGCAAGCAGGGGGGCCAAATCGACGGTGGTCGATGTGGGCGCGGATCGACCTTCGGACGACGCTTGATCGGCAGGTCCGAGCTTCTCTACGAGGCGACGCTTGATCAGAGCTGCGTTGAAATCCAAGGCACTAGTCTAGCGCGGGGCCTCAGCCCTTTGCAGCGAGTGTTCGTACTCCGCGCAGACTTCGGGCAGCGGACCGTCCCGCACGATTCGGCCCTGTTCGAGCCAAATTGCGCGATCACACAGGCTGGCGACGATGCTGTGCACGTGAGAAGCGCAAAGGATCGTTTTGCCCTGGGAGCGAAATTCTTTCATGCGATCGAAACATTTCTGTTGAAAACGGTCGTCGCCGACGGCGAGAATCTCGTCGATGAGCAGTATGTCGGGGTCCGCGTGGACGGCGATGGCGAAGGCCAGGCGGAGCCACATGCCGCTCGAATAGGTTCGTAGGGGATCTTCAACGAACTCCTCGAGCTCTGAAAACTCGATGATCGAGCCGAAGCGGCGAGTGGTTTCGAGGCGGGACAGTCCGCTCAGCGAGGCGTTCAGAAAGACATTTTCGCGACCGGTGAGGTCCGGATGGAAGCCGGTGCCGAGCTCGAGGAGGGCCGTGAGATGGCCTTCCGTCCGGAGGGTACCCGTGGTCGGGGGGACGACTCCCGAGATGAGATTGAGAAGCGTGCTCTTTCCCGCGCCATTTCGACCAAGGATGGCAACCGATTCCCCATGTCGAACCGATAGCGTGATGTTTGCCAGGGCCGTGAATCGATCTGGGCGCAGGCGCTTCAACCAGCCGCTGGTCTGCAGAGGGAAGGACTTTGTGACCCCCTTGAGTTCGATGCTGAATGGTGAGGACGGGCTTCCCATGAGAAATGAACTAGTCTGCTGTGAGAGTAGCAATAACATGTTCCCACGTCAGGCCCATGCTTTGGATGAGGTCATATCCGGCGCGGCCCAAGGTTCGGGCCGTTGCGCGGTCCTCATAGAGTCGGTCCATGGCCTCCGCCAGGCTTTTGGCGGTGGGCTCGGCAACGCAGCCGGTTTCGCCGTGGCGAACGATTTGGAGAATCCCTCCCGAGTCGGAGGTGGTGATCACGGCCTTGCCGGAATAGAAGGCTTCCATGGTGACGTAGCCATAAGAATCCTCATCAAATGGGATATACGCGGCACCAAGGGCGTCGGCGAAAAGGGCGGCTTTTTCTTCCTCGGAGATGAAGCGGTCAATGATGGTGACGCGGCTCGAGAGATTGAACTTCTTGATGAGCTGGTCGATCTGTTGGGCGTCGCCTTCGGCCTCGGACTTGCCAGCGACGACGAGACGGACGTCGGAGCGGACGTGCCGCATGGCCTCGACGAGAAGGTGTTGGCGCTTGGAAGTGGTGATGCGGCCGGCGCAGAAAATGTAGTCGCCGGGTTCGCCGAAGCGGAAGTGGCTGGTTTCGAGCAGAGGCGGATAGAGGACTTCGGACGGGATCTGGTTGAAGCGCTGGAGCCGGTCAGAGGTGGTGGCGGAGTTGGTATAGATACGACGGGCTTCGCGCAGATAGGTGTTATCCGCTTCGATGATGCTCCGGCGGACGGAGAGGTTTTCGGGGGTCTCCTCCATCCCTTGATACGGCGTTCCCCACAGGTCGTAGACCTGCCGAAACTGATGCACGAGCCAAAGAAATTTGTTGTCGTGGGGAAGGTAGTAGGCCGGGAATTTGAAGGCGATGACCCGGTCGACATTTGGGAGGCGCATGAGGCGGCAAGCCAACATGCTGTCGAGGATCTTGGTGGGCGGTTCCCAGCGGAAGGGGATGCGAACGAGCATGGCTTGATGGCCGAACTCGTTGAGTTTTTGCGTCAGCGCGTCGGCGAGGTGTTCGGCACCGCCGCGCACGAAGGGGACGCAGTTATTGGCGACGAGGATCTTCATGAGAGCATCCGGTCCAGGACTCGGTCCCAGGAGATGCCGAGTTCTTGCATCCGAGCGGCTCCAGCTTCGCCCATGGCGCGGGTCGTGGACTTGTCGGTATAGAGCTGGTCGAGAGCTTCGGCGATGGCGATGGGTTCGGGCGAGGAGACAAGACCATTGCGTCCGTCGACGATCAGTTCGAGGGTACCGCCGGAATCGGAGGTGGTGAGCACGGCTTTGCCGGACTGATGGGCTTCGAGGCTGGGATAGCCGTAGGAATCCTCGTCGACGGGAAAGTAGGCGGCGGCGAGGCATTCCGAGAACAGCTTGATCTTGCGATCCTCTCCGATCCAGTCGTCGAAAATCGTGACCCGATCCTTCAATTTATGGCGGTGGACGAGGGAGTGGAGTTCATCGACGTAGGCGGAGGCGTCGGGGTCAGCCTTGCCGGCGATGAGGAGTTTGACGTCGGAGCGGACGTGGCGCATAGCTTCAATGGCGAGCCACTGGCGCTTGTGGTGGACCAGGCGATTGAGGTAAAGAACGGTGTCGCCATAGCGGGTGCACCGATAGTTTTCGGCATTGGGCAGAGGCGGATAGAGGACCTCGGCGTCAATGGAGTTGTACTGCTTCAGGCGCCTGGCGACGACCTTTGAATTGCTGAAAACGCGATGGCATTCGGAGAGGCCTCGGCGGTCGGCATTCATGATGGAATCTCGAATGCGGGTGCCTTCGGGAGTGAGGGGGATGTCCTGGTAGCGGGTTCCCCAGAGGTCGTAGGCACCGCGATGATGGTGGATGAACCAGACGACCTTTTTAGGGTGGCGGAGGAGGTAGCTGGGGAAGCGGACGGTGATGAGGCGGTCTCCGTGCTCGGTGAGATCGAGAAGGCGGAGGGCGGTCATTTGCTCCAGCAACTCGTCTTGGCGGGACGAAAAGGGAAATTTGAGCACCTCGACTTCGTGACCTGCGCGGGTGAGTTGGTCGGCGAGGGAATCGACGATGACGGTATAGCCGCCATAGAGGAACGGGACAACGGTGCTGGCGACGATGATCTTCAGCGCAGCCTCCGGGTGGCGGGGACGCCGACGGCGACGGAATTCGGTTCGATGTCGCGAATGACGACGCCACCGGCGCCGACGGTGGCCCAGGCACCGATTTTCATGCCGGGAACGGCGCAGGAGCCCGCGGCGAGAAACGCTCCATCGCCGACGGTGACGTTGCCGGCCAGGTGGGCACCGGGAGCGATGTGGGCACAGGTGCCGATGCGGCCATCGTGGTCGACCGAACAGGCGGTGTTGAGGATGGCCCCATCGCCGAGAAAGGAATCAACATTGACGATGGCACCGGGCATGATGGCGATGGCGGCGCCGAGGGTGGTTCGGGGGGAGACGACGGCGTGGCGGCTGATGGCGTTGGGCAGGGCGAAGCCGAGAGCGAGGAGTTCGGTCAGCATGCGATGGCGGATGCGGTTGCTGCCGATGGCTGGGAAGGCGTGGGTAATGCCGCTGGCGAAGAGCGTCGGGAGGGTGTCATCGGTGCCGAGGTAGGGGTAATCGAACAGGGGAACCGTTGCGGAGAGCGAGGTATAGCCGATGATGTCGAAGGTGGAAGATTCCTCGAAGATCTCGACAATGACTTTGGCGTGACCCCCGGAACCAAGAATGACGAGGCGAGGCTTCTGCATGGGGCCGAATTTCACTCTAGCATGGGTGGCCGTGTATACTAGAAATTGTGTGCCTTTGGGTGCCACCCTAGCTCAGTTGGTAGAGCGTCTGATTCGTAATCAGAAGGTCGCCAGTTCGATCCTGGCGGGTGGCTCCAGATTCTTCGCATTGTTATTCCGATCTTGGCCGATATGCCTGATAGGATATAGCGGGAAGCGAAGATGAAATTCGGATGGCTGAAGCGTCGGCCGCCGACTAGGGTTACCTGGGCGAGCGGAATTGGTCTGGCCGTCGTCGCCAGTGGCGTTTTGATTGCGTTGCTGTGGGACCATACCCGCTACCGGGTGTTTCGGATGGGGTACCAGCATCAGCCGCCGGTGCAGTATGTCGATTCCGCCGGGAAAATCTCGGGTCCGTTAGCGGAGGCCCTGCGCGAAGCT
>JANODS010000550.1:0-2217 GCA_031412835.1 Acidobacteriota bacterium
CTTTACGGGGCCGACGTCGGTGGCAGGAGCGGTCCAATCAAATTCGAAGCGTCCAGACGTGTTCGAAGAATTTCCGTGTTCGATAAACTCGAGAGGTGCCGTCGCGCGGCAACTTGCCCCGGTGCGTTCGCTGCCGTCCTGACAAAGAACGATATCGGGAGCCGTGGGTGTAAACGTGCCGGCTTGACCGTTCGCTTCGTTGGACCCGAGACGAGCGGAGGCTTGGTAGCCATAGCGCCGGGCGGCGGAGTCGCCGGTGATTACCACTGCGAGACGCTGCTTCTGGCCGGGGACGTAGGTCATGCCTCCCGGGAGTTCGAGCGCTACCCGACCTGGGCCGCCATTGACTGCCGTCCCGGTATGACAGCCGGATCTGGCGCAAGTCGAATCGCCCGGCGCGCCGGTGTGGCGAGCGTCGGGGCCGACGGAAAAGGCGAAGAGAAGAATTGGAAGTGTTAGGAGAACGACGGAGCGTTTAGCAATTGTGAGGAGACGGTCTTTGTGCATAATCCCTGTTAACCCGGACTTGTATCAGTCTACTCGATTCTGGTCCGAGAACTTATTACCGGGTAAAAAGTTCACAAGTGGGTCAATTCCGGCCAGTGCTTTGCGGGTGGTGGTGCTGAGCGGCATAGCAGAAAGGCGGTCGGGGGAAACCCATTCGAGCGGAGGAGGGACACGTCGGATGGAGGCTTCAACCACTTGAAACCTATAAATATGATTGGTAATGCTGTGTTTGAAATGATGGAGCGCCCGCCCAATTCTTGCTTTCGGTAGTTGATGCGGTTCGGGAAGTTCCCAGAAACCTGACAGGATCGCCGTTTCCGGAGGTCGTTGCCAAAGGAGAATATTTCCGTTCCGTATGACTACCAGGAGCGAGCGCTCCACCCGACGGATGACCGTCTTGTTAATTTTTATTAGCAATCCACTGGCCAAACCTTTCTCCTGGGCTTGGCACCAGTTTCCGAGAGGACATTTTCCGCATTGGGGATCTCTCGGAGTGCAGACGGTGGCACCCAACTCCATCACTGCTTGGTTGTGGCGGGAGGGTTGAGCGGGGTCGAGGAACTCGTCGGCGGCGATTTGGATCCGCAACCTTTTTGGTACGGGCTCGGCAAGGAAGCGGGCGAGGACGCGGACGACGTTGCCGTCGACGACGGCGTGGGGAAGGTCGAAGGCGATGGAGGCGACGGCGGCGGCGGTGTAGTCTCCGATGCCGGGCAGAGAGCGCAGAGTCGCGTGATCGCGCGGGAAGGCACCGAGCTCGACGATCATCTTGGCGGCGGCTTGCAGATTGCGGGCGCGGGAGTAGTAGCCGAGTCCAGCCCACGCGGCGAGAAGTTGTGATTCGGGTGCCACCGCCAGAGCATCCACAGTTGGGTAAAGGGCAAGAAACCGTTCATAATAAGGGATTACCGCCGCCACGCGGGTTTGCTGGAGCATGATCTCGGAAATCCAGATCGCATAGGGATCTCGGGTTCGGCGCCACGGCAGATCTCGTTTGCAGGTTTCGTACCAGGCGGCGAGAGCGGCGCGCGCTACGGGGAGTTCAGTCATTGGCCAAAAAGAAGAGCGCTTTCAAGGGAGACGAGTCGATTGTCATTCGGGGGGCGCGGATGCACAACCTCAAGAATATCTCGCTCGAACTGCCGCACAACCAACTGACCGTGATCACGGGGGTTTCGGGGTCGGGGAAGTCCTCACTCGTCTTCGATACGGTCTACGCCGAGGGGCAGCGCCGCTATGTCGAGTCGCTGTCGGCTTACGCTCGCCAGTTTTTGGACCGGATGGAGAAGCCGGACGTCGATGAGATTCTGGGCTTGGCTCCGCCGATCGCGATCCGGCAGAAGAACACGACGCGGAACCCACGGTCGACGGTGGCGACCTCGACCGAGGTCTACGATTTCCTGCGGCTGCTGTTTGCCCGGGCGGGGACGACGTTTTGCTCGCAGTGCGGGAAGGCGGTGCAGCGGGACAACGTCGACCATGTGGCGGAAACGATGGGCCGTTTGCCGTTGGGATCGCGGTGGTACGCGCTGTTTCCGGTGAATACGGCTCAGAAAGAGCAGTTGATGGACCTGCGGCGGCGAGGCTTCAATCGGTTGTATCAGAACGGCAAGGTGAGCGAGTTTTCGACGCCGGAATCTTTGTTGGACCTGGACTTCACGCAGCCTTTGTGGGTGCTGGCGGACCGGTTGGCGATTACGGCGGACATCC
>JANODS010000551.1:0-17286 GCA_031412835.1 Acidobacteriota bacterium
CGGCGATGCTGGCGCTGGTCGGGCTGGCGCTCATGCTGATCTCGACGCTGGGGTTCACGCTGGTGCAGAACTACGTGATCACCAGCCGCGCGGGCGGCGGCGCGACGGCGATGTCGATCGGGCAGACGCTGCAATTGAATAAGGCATCGGTGACGATCATCGGCATCCTGCCGGCGGAATTGACGTTTCCCGAGCAATATGACATTCTTTCTCCGTCTGACCCAGAGCTGCAAAATCGGGCTAATCGCCGCGCCCGCTATCTTGACCGGTTCGCGCGTATGAAGGAAGGCGTCACGCTGGCGACGGTGAACGCCGAGTTGGCCACCATCAACGCCGGATTGGCTGCGAAGTACCCGGACACCGACGCCGCCGGAATGCGGACGGTTGCCGTGAATGTGCAGGAGGTACTCACCCGCGACGCCCGCACCCCGTTGCTCCTCCTGCTCGGCACCGCCGGCTTCGTGCTGCTGATCGCTTGCGTCAACGTCTCGAACCTATTGCTGGCCCGCGCCGGAGAGCGCCGTCACGAAGCGTCGGTCCGGGCCTCGCTCGGCGCTGGGCTCGGTCGGTTGTTGCAACTGTATCTTGTAGAAAGCCTCGTGCTGGCGGCAGCGGGGGGAGTGGTCGGCTGGTGGATCGCCGGACTGCTATTGCCCATCCTGCAAGAGATTCTGCCGAGTGAACTTCCCCGCTTGGCAGCGGTCCAACTTGACGGGCGAGTGTTCCTCTTCGCGCTGACCGTGACGCTGCTTTGTGGACTGCTCTTCGGGGCGCTCCCGGCCATTCAACTCGCTCGCGCCCGGAGTTTGGTTTCGAGCGCGCGCGCCACCTCGTCAGCCGGGGCGCTCATGACGCGACGCCTTCTCGTGGCGACCCAGATGGGCTTGTCGATCATTCTGCTGGTGGCGGTGGGCCTGCTTGGCCGGGCGCTACTGGCCGCACAACAACGACCGCTCGGGTTCATCCCAGAGGCCGTCTGGACCGCCAAGGTGGACTTCAGTTGGACTGCGGACGGTGACACAGTTCATAGCTTCTCCCGACGCGCCCTCGAGCGGCTGGCGGCGCTGCCGGGCGTGGAAAGCGTAGGCCTGACCGACCGCTTGCCGCTCGAAGGCGGTTCGCAGGACAACCCGATTGAGATCCCCGGTCGAACGCTGTCGCCGGAGCAACAGAGCATAAGCGTAGCGATGCGCTCGGTCAGTACCGACTATCTCTCCACGATCCGGGTTCCCCTGCGTGCGGGCCGCTGGTTCCAGGATTCAGCCCGCGAGACCGTCGTGAACGAGACGTTTGTTCGCACCTTTTTCCCGGAAGGCGACGCCCTCGGCCGCATGGTCGCTGGCCAGCGCGCCAAGGTGAATCAAGGCTACGTAATCGTCGGAATCGTCCCGGATGTGCGGCGAGAGGTGAACCCTCCTCGCCCCATGCCGGAGATGTTCCTCAGCTACGAATCCCAATTCTGGCCCATGCTGCGCTTCGCGGTGCGCGGCCGCACCGAGGCCAATGCGCTCCGGGAAGTCTTCCGCGAGATCGATCCGAACGTCGTGGTGGGCAACGTTTCGCCCCTCAACGCCGTGGTGAGCGAAGCCACGGGCGAAGCCAGAACCCAGTTGGGGATCGTGTTTGCCTTCGCCTTCCTGGCGCTGGGGCTGGCGGCCGTCGGCCTCTACGGCGTCCTGTCGAGCGATGTCGTACAGCGCACCCGCGAAATGGGCATCCGCCTGGCGCTGGGCGCGGCGCCGGGTGATCTGGTCAGCCAGGTTGTCATCGGCGGCGTTCGCGTTACGGCAGCCGGACTAGCGCCGGGCCTACCCATCGCGGTGGGACTGGCGACCTTCGCGAAGGAGCATTTCCCCGGCGTCAACCCCGCCGATTGGATCGCCCTCGGGGGGGCCAGCCTGGTGCTCCTTCTGGTCGCTGTGATCGCCAGCTACCTACCCGCGCGGAGGGCCGCCCGCGTGAATCCGCTGCTCGCGCTGCGCCAAGATTAGGCGGGCCGCCCCAGCTCCGCTAGGATTTGATTCAGCAACAACCCGCGCCGCTTATGGCGCTCTCGAAACGCCGCCCATTCCGCCACAAACTGCAACTCCGCCGACGCCCCAGAGATTTGATGGGCTCGCCGGAGGCTGTCGGCCGCCAACACCCGGCCGGCCTCCCCCGGCTCGTCCACCTGCCGATCAGCCGCGCGGAACCACGCGCTGACCGCCTCCGTCGGCGAAACTTCTTCCACGTGCCGAGCCCACAAAAGCCAACCGTTCAGCGTCAATTGGCCGGCCTTCGCGATTGCTGCCGCTTCCTCCCATTTGCCCTCCGCCACCAATAGTTCTAGGGTCAAATCCGCTGACCGAGCCCTCGCCAAACCCATGGCCTGCTCGCGCAACGCTTCCGTCCGTCCCGTGCCGGCTCCCGCTTGCAGCAGCAGCAGATAGCTGTCACGGCACGGCCGATGCTTGAACGTCGTCGACGCAATCGCCTCCGCGTCCGCCGCGCCTTTGGTCTCCATCAACAGTTTCGCGAGCGTGAACAGCGTTCCCGGGGCACCCGGCGAGGCCAGCGCTGCCGCGAAGCCCTTACCCAGCGCCTCCGCCGCCGATTCCGTATCGCCGATTCTGGAAAAACTCTCGGCCGCCTCCAAAAACTGCTCCGCCGTCACCGCCATCCCGCGCCGGATTTTCGCCGTCTCCGCCGCGCGGACCGCGGCAGAGTCCTGCGCCCGCGCCCACGCCATCATTTGCCCTTCCACCTGCATCCGCAACTGCCACTGATAACGTCGGAGGGGCTCCATCGCCTTCTGCCAATCCGGCTCAATCAGTTGGCGATACAACGCCAAACCCTCATCGCCGAGCATGTCGCGATAGGCGTAGGCAGCCTCGCGGAACAAGCCCGAGAGCATCCCTTCCCGAGCCACTTCCGACAATTGCTTGGCCAGCTTTTCACCGCCCGGTCGCAACTCCGTCGCCGCATCCAAGTGCAACTCCGTCAACGCCGGGATCAAGTCCCTCACCTTACCTTGCGGGTCCGAGTGATCGGCAATAAACGCATCCAGCGCCAGCAGAACCTCGGGAACCACGTCCAGCACCAACCCCATGCGCCCCGCCTTAAAATCAGCCGTCAGCGACTTCGTCATGTTCTCGAAATTAATCCGAGCCTCGCGTGCTCGCTTCTGCGGGTTACGATTGCGGGACTTCGTCAAGGTCAGAATCGATGCCCGGTAGGTCGCCGCCGCGGATTCGGAATCGCTATTCCGTGCCGCGAACAGGTCCAGCCGACGTTGCACGTCGGGTAACTCCTTGGCCAGCGCCGCCACCCACTCCACCAGCGCTTCTCGCGGCACCCCCGCTAAGAACTCTCGCCTCTTATCATTTACCGATTTCGCGCGTGCCACCGAGTACCGTCCTTTCCCAAAATAGCCGCCGGATGTCCGCGGCCGGCGGCAGTTTGCTGTAACTCGCTTTATCCCCTGCTAACAACGGAAAGAAATGGTCCGCTGCCGCGAAAGGAATAATCTGTTGTTTCGTCCAAGTCGATGGATCCAGCAGGAAGGGCGTCAAGTAGCGCCGGGCCACCGCCAGGTTACCCGTATCCCGTAACTGCTCTCCATCCAGCGCCGCATAGTGGCACACCACCAGTAGAGCGTCCAGGCTGAACGCCGAGTAACTCAACGAACGAGTCCGCGACTCTTCCCGTGGGGCCGATCCGTCAGCCAGAATCTGCCGCGGCACCAGCGTATCTCGAAAATGCGCATAGACCATCCGCCGCATCGGCTCATCGCCCGCAAAGCGAGCGTAAGCCGTCACCTGCGCCGACCACCAGTTGGCATGATTGTTCCCACTGTTCTTCTCCGCCAACCCAATCTTACTCGTCGTCAGCCAAAGGGCATACTGCCGGAACCAATCCCGCAACCCTTCTCGCTCGGTTGCCGTGAAAACCTGCCGCGCCTCTAACAAGCGAAGCCCTTCCACGACGTAGATCAAATCCCGGGTATCGATAATCCCCGCGCCGCGACCCGTATTGCGCCCCGGCACCGCCTGACCATACTCCAAATGCGGGTTCATTCGCGTCGCCGGACGTAAGAACCAAACCCGCACCACCTCGGCTCCACGTTTGGCGTAAGCGCCCTCCGGCCAACGCTCCGCCGCCATGCCCAACGCGATCACCGCCTGGCTCATCCGGCCCAGCGCCTGACGATTAGCCTGGAACCGATTCGGGTTCGTTTCGCCATCGCGACGGAGGTAGGGCGCTGTCGGGTCCTGCGGATCCGGCCACCAATACGGCGCTTCGCTGTAGTAATCATTCACCGGAATCCGCAACTCCGGCCTGCCCGCGGTCACCGTCCAAGGGCCATCCCGTAGCGCCTTGTCCGCCAATTGGCGAAGATCGGCCTGGGCCCCCAACTGCGCTGCCAATCCGAGCAGCAGCCAGATTTTCATCCGAGCAAGCTCTTGAGCGCCACCAAATCTTTTCGCATCGCCGCAAACACCTGCTTAGGCTCAATCGTAATCTTCGTCATCCCCTTATCCGCGCCTCCCAGATCGTACTCGTAGTGCACCTGAAGCGGACCCCGGAACCCCGACGCCTTCATCATGGGGAAATACTTGTCGAACTGAACCATCCCTTCGCCGATCGGGCACCACTGCACCCGCCACCCCTTCGGCCCCTTCTCCCATCGAAAATCCTTCAGCGCAACGCCCCGCGTAAATGGCGCAGTCAAACGCGCGCTATGCACCCAGCCGCCTAGCCCGCCTTCCACCGTCGCGTGGCCGATGTCGTAATTGAAGCTCACTTGCGCCGGATCGTGGTCCTTCAACAGCATCCATAGATCCCACATTGACGCCCCAATCTGGTTCAGACCCGAATGCGTGTGGTACATCGCGCACAAGCCGAGTTCCCGATTCAGCGCCGCCAACTCCTTCACCTTCGGCCGCAGTTCGGCTAGTTGATCGGTCGGCGACTTTCCATTCTCCTGGTAGCGGAACCCTCCCCATCGGTAGTATTTCAGACCCAGTTTCGCGGCCGTCCGCAGCACTGCGACGGCAAATGGGCTGGTGACGTCAACAACGTCCGAAGTGATCATCGTCAACTTCAACCCGGCGCGTTCGATCGCTTCCTTGGCCTTCGGCAGATCGTCAGCCGCACGCTCCGGCAACACGTGCCCCGCCTTGCGCACCGTTAAGTCGATGCCGTCAAAACCGATCTCCTTTGCGGCGCTGGCCATCTCCGGCCAACCTAGAAAGTGCAGGTGCTTCGAAAAAACCGAAAATTCGTACGGCGAGGCGGCCTGGGCTTGGCTGGCAGCGAGTGCGGCGGCTAGAAAATGGCGGCGGCTGGTGTTCATGACAGTACTTACACTCTAACCCGACTCAAGGTCCAGATGCGATAAACTCTCAGGTATTCCGATTGAATTACATCAGCTCATTCCTCTACACCGATATGGACTTCAACCCGCGCTGGGGGGCCCATGTGGTGCGCCTGTTCTATCGCTTCATCGGCTTTCGATTCGTGTGGACTCGTTGGGAGTTTCCCCACATCCTGAACGCCACCGGACTCACCGGCGAAGGTGCCGAGATCGGTGTTCTGCACGGCAAATATTCGGTATATCTACTACGTAACTGGAAAGGTAAGACCCTCCACTCGGTGGATCCCTGGCGGAATTTTGGAGATGGCGATTACATCGACATCAATCACCATTCCGACGCAACGTTTGAGGATATCCATCGCCAAGCGGTCGAAAACCTTGCCCCGTTCGGACAACGCTCGAAGATTCTTCGCCAGGCCTCCCCCCAGGCCGCGGAGCAGTTCGCCGATGGCCACTTCGACTTCGTTTTTATTGACGCCCAGCATCAATATGAGGGTGCGAAGCAGGATCTCGAGGCCTGGTGGCCGAAAGTTCGCTCAGGCGGCATCCTCGCTGGGCACGACTATCTCGACGGCATCATTCCGGAAGGCAATTTCGGGGTCAAGTCAGCGGTCGACGAGTTTGCACGGAAGCGCGGTTTGCGTATCTGCGTATCTCACGAACCTTCGTTCCGATCATTCTTCATTCGGCACCCCTAGGCGCGCCGAACTGCTATATTCAACGGTAACGTGGAAGAGGAAGAGGGTTTACGCTTTACCTGCCAAAAGGGCTGCATCAAGTGTTGCGACACCCGCGGCTACGTCTATCTCACCGAAGAGGACATGGTTCGCGCCGCGGCGTTCATCGAACTCACCCCAGCCGAGTTCGAAGCCCGCTACGTCTATCGCACCAAGCACCTGCTCCGCCTGCGAAAGCCGAAAGGGAGCCAATGCCGGTTCTTGCGCTCCGACGGCTGTTCCATTCATACGGTCAAGCCCACCCAGTGCCGCCTCTTCCCGTTCTGGCCAGAGTTGGTCGCAGACCGGTCTCTTTGGCGCGATACCGCTCGACGCTGCCCCGGAATCGGCCAGGGAAATCTGATCCAAATTGGAACAGCTACCGAAATCGCTTCCGAAATGGAACGCGCCTATCCGACAACTTATAGTCGTTGCTGACATAATTTTGTCACTTTTGCTCAGCTTTTAGGGTAATTCCTTCGATTGGCAATGCGCGTGCAAATGTCTCTGTGACATGTTTGATCGCATTGCCGCAACCCAGGAACATTACCTCAACCTATTGAGCGTCCGGCAGAAGCTGGTCGCCTCCAATATTGCCAACGTCGATACTCCGGGCTATCAGACGCAGGACATCGACTTCCAGCGCGAATTTCTCACGCTGGCCAAAGGCGGAGATCCCGCCGTGATCGAGCCCGAAGGGCTGGTGACCAACAATGATGGCAACAACGTCAATATCGACCAGCAAGCTCGCCTCCTGGCCGAAAACACGATTCGATTTCAATTTGTCGCCATGCAGGCCAGAGGCGCGTTTAAGGACGTGAAGCTGGCGTTGCAGGATGGAAGGAACGGATGAGCCTCTTTAATCTATTGTCGGTGAGCGCTTCCGGCATGTCCGCCCAGCGAAAGCGGGCTGAAGTCCTCGTCGAGAACTTGGCCAACGCTGAAACCACCCGAACCCCGGAAGGGGGTCCCTATCGGCGAAAAGATGTCGTCTTTGAGACGGCCGGCACGGAGGGCCCGTTTTCGAATGTCTTTCAGATGCAACTCTCGGGAAGCTCCCAAATGGGCGGAGCCCAGATGCAGGGCGTTCGAGTCGCCGAGGTTCTTCAGGATGATCGCGAGCCCGACAAACGGTATCAGCCCGGCCATCCCGACGCCGACAAGGAGGGCTACGTCGCCTATCCCCGGCTGAACCCGGCCGAAGAGATGGTCGACCTGATGAACGCCAGTCGCGGCTATCAAAGCAATGTGGCCGCCATGGCCGCCGCTAAAGACATGATTCAAAAAACGCTCGACATTATGCGCGGCTAGGCCCGAATCAAAGCGAGGATCGAAACACAATGATGGACAAAATCGCCATGCTCGGCTTAAAGAACGTGGCTCCGATTACGCCACCCGCCCCCATTGGGGGAGCCGACAAGTCGACCGGAGAGGAGTTTCAATCCGTCTTGACCGACGCGATCAAAAGGGTCGAACAGTTTCGGCTCGACGCCGACAAGTCTTCGAACAACTTCCTTGCGGGCGGAGAAGAGGAGCTGCATCAAGTCGTTCTGGCCGGTCAACGGGCCGATGTCGCGTTCGAAATGTTCCTCGGCGTGAGAAATAAGGTGGTCTCCGCTTACCAAGAGATCATGCGCATGCAGCTTTGATTTGGCGGCGTAAATTGCAATGAGCGCATACATCGAACAGTTGAAACAACTTTGGCTTCGGCTAAGCCTGCGCCAGCAAATCGTCGTCGGCTGCACCGCCGTCCTGCTGCTGGTCGGCATCCTGTTCGCATCGCGCCATCAAAAGGAACAAGGCTTCAAACCGCTCTTCCAAAACGTTAGTGGAGAAGACGCGGGGCAAGTCGTCAATCGGCTCCGCGAAGCCGGGGTGGAGTTCCGTCTCGCCGACAACGGCACCACGATCAAGGTACCGGCCGAGCGACTCGACGAACTTCGCATTCAGATGGCTTCCGCCGGACTGCCCAAGTCCGGGCGCATCGGCTTCGAACTGTTTGACAAAGCCAATTTTGGGGCCAGCGAGTTCTCGGAGCAAGTCAATTATCACCGCGCGATGGAAGGCGAACTCGAGCGGTCCATCATGTCGCTAACCGAGGTGGAACAAGCTCGGGTTCATATTACGTTCGCAAAAAATAGTATTTTCCTGGAGCGGCGCGAGGCGGCCAAAGCCAGCGTCTTGGTCAAGCTCCGGGCCGGATCCAAGCTCTCGCCCCAAAACGTCCAGGCCATCGCCCACCTTACCGCGAGCGCGGTAGAGGGGCTCTCTCCCAATCAGATCTCCGTACTCGATATGCGCGGCAATCTGCTCAGCCGCCCAAAGAAGGATGATCCCAACGGAACCGAGCCGTCCGAAGCCATTCTCTCTTACCGCACGAACCTGGAAAAGGACCTGCTCCGCAAAATTCAGGACACCCTGGAACCGCTTCTCGGTCCAGAGCGCTTCCGCGCCGCCGTGTCGCTCGACTGCGACCTCGCCAGCGGCGATCAAAGCGAAGAAACTTACGACCCTACCCGCTCGGTGATGGTGACCGCCCAACGCTCCGAGGACGGCTCGGGCGTGCCCGCCCCGAACGGCGTTCCTGGGACGCCCTCCAATCTGCCCCGTCCGACCTCGCGGCCAGGAGGCGGCCCTAACGCCGGTGTCTACCGAAAGATGGAAAACACGACGTTTCAGACAAGCCGCGTCGTTCGCCGCATTCAGTTTCCCCAAGGGCAAGTCAAACGCCTATCCGTGTCGGTCTTGCTCGATCACAGCGTCCGCTTCGAAGGTCAAAAACAGATCGTCGAAGCCCCTAAACCAGAGCGGATGAAAGCGATTCGCGAGATCGTCGCTGCCGTGGTCGGCTTCCAGGAAAGTCGTGGTGATTTGCTGACCGTCGAAGCGCTCCCGTTTGACGCCGCCCACGGTACGATGGAACCGCCGCCGGTCCCCATCCCCAAAGCACGCATCACTCTGCCCAACTTCATTCCCGAGTGGCTCCGCCTTCCGCTCGAAGGACACGGCCAGTGGTTGGTCGAACAGCAGTGGCTGCCGATCCTGATCATCGTCATCGTTCTCGCATTCCTCTCAGTGCCCCTGCTCTTGATTCGCAAGACCCTTCATGTCGCCAAAGCCTTCCGGCTCAAGGCAACAGAAAAGAAGGCCGCGAAAGCCGCTCAGGCGACGATGGCCAAAGAAAAAGAGAAAAATGCGCTCGAAGGCGGCGCAGCCGGCGAACTCAATGCTCCTCAGGACCGTGTCAGCATCGAAAATGGCTCGCTGGAGCAGCGCGACTCCAAGGCGGATATGAAGCGACTGCGCGACCAACTCGCCCAAGAGGCCGCCGATCGAGACCGTCTGACGATGGAAGCGATTCAATCGCTTCGGCCTGGCGAAGTTCAAGTCAGCCGCCTCGACATCCTCCAGAAATTCCTCTCCGAAGAAGTCGAAAAAGAACCAGGGCGCATGGCCCACATTGTCCGAGTGTGGCTGCGCGACTCCGAACAAACTTAGGCCGAGAAATCATTTATGTCAGCTCCCGATACCGCCGCACCCGCTCCAACACGACCCAAGCTTTCTGGCATTCGCAAATCGGCCATGCTCATGGTCATCCTGGGAGAAGGAACCAGCGCCAAGCTCATGCAATGCCTCGACGAAGAGGAGGTGCACTTCATCGGACGAGAGATCGCCCGTATTCCGCACATGAACGCAGAGACCGCCGAGTTCATCCTGGAAGAGTATTACCAAATGACGATCGCCCATGAGTATGTGCTGAAGGGAGGCGTCGACTACGCCAAGAAGATCCTTCTCAACGCCTTTTCCCCCGACCACGCGCAATTCCTCCTGGATCGGTTGATGAAGACGATCGGAGTGGATGCCGCCAACTTCGACGCGCTGCAGAAGGCCGACCCGCAGCAACTCGCCAAGTTTATCCATAGCGAACATCCGCAGACCATCGCCCTCATCCTCTCCCACCTCAACTCGTCCCAGGCGGCGGCGCTGCTGAACGCACTCCCCAACGCGATTCGCGCCGACGTGGCCCTCAGGATGGCGAACCTCGACCAGATCTCACCCGACATCATCGCCCGCATTGCGACAATCATCGGGCAGAAACTCAAAAATCTGGGCGAACTCAGCCGCGAATCCTATGGCGGCGTCCGCGCCGTCGCCGAGATGTTCAATCGCCTCGACACCGCATCGAGCAAGGAAATTCTCGAAAAAATCGAGGGCGAGGATCCGGCGCTCGTCGAGACCGTTCGCCACCTGATGTTCGTGTTCGAAGATCTCCTCGCCATTGATCAGGGCGCGATTAAGGAAATTCTATCTCGCGTGGATCGCAAGATTCTCACGGTCGCCCTCAAAGGAACCAGCGAACAACTCCGCAACCACTTCCTCGGCTGCATGTCCCAGCGCGGCTCGGAGATGATGCGCGAGGACATGGACTCTCTCGGTCCCATCAAGATCAAGGACGTCGAAAGTGCCCAACAACAGGTCATCGCCGTAGTCCGCCAGTTGGAAAATGACGGCACAATCAGCATGAAGGGCGGCGGTGGCGGCGACCAGTATGTCGTCTAAAATTATGCGCGGGGCCGACTTTCCGATCACGGAAGAGTGGTTGGTCGTCCCCAATAACTTCGCCCATGGCGACATAACCCACGGCGACGCGCAAGGCCGGGAGGAGCGGGGGCACGAAGAGTTGCACCACCAACAAGCCAACCGGATCGCCCAACTCGAACGTCAACTCGCCGGCCTTGAAGCCGAACTACCTGGCCGCTTGGAACAGTCCCGTCAGATGGGCCTTCGGGATGGGGAAACGGCTGGATTAGCAAAGGCGCACACCCTACTCGATGCGGCGATCCAGAAACTGGCCCGCGCAGTCGCCGAAGTGGCCGGCTACCGCGCCGATTATCGCCGGGAAAGCGAACAGGAGCTCGTAAAACTTAGTACCGCCATCGCTCGCAAGGTCCTCCGCCGCGAACTAACCGTTGACCCAATCGCCCTCCAAGGGGTCATTAAGGCGGCTCTCGAAGGTCTGAACTCGACCGAAATCTATCGCATCCGCCTCGCGGCCCCCGACGCCGCGAGCCTCGAACGACATCTCCAAGCGATGGGTCTGCCACAGACGATTGAAATCTGCCCCGACCCAGCCCTCGAACGCGGTTCCGTTCTCTTCGAAACCGTCCGTGGCCTCGTCGACGCCGGAATCCAAACCCAACTCGGAGAAATCGAGCGCGGCTTCGCCGATCTAGCCAACGCCCGCTAAACCCACCACCATGCCTACTCTCGAACGGCTCGACTCGACCCGCTACCTTCGCAGCCTCGCCCGCATGTCCACCACCGTCGCCAGCGGCAAGGTGGCCCAACAAATTGGCCTGCTTGTGGAATCGGATGGCCCCGCCGCGGGACTCGGCGATTTCTGCGAAATCCGCGCTGCCAACGGACGGACTATCCGAACCCAAGTCATCGGTTTCCGCAGTGGAAAGTTACTGTCGATGCCGCTCGAAGAGACCGACGGCCTGCAAATGGGAGATTGCATCGTCGCCCGCAGCGAGGCTGCCCGCGTGCCGGTCGGCCATTCCCTTCTCGGACGCGTGCTCGACGGTTTTGGCCGCCCCATGGACGGCGGACCCGCGATCGACGCCGAATCGTACTATCCCCTCTATACCTCGCCGCCCGGCCCCCTCGCCCGACCCCATATCCACGAACCCCTCATCACCGGAATCCGCGCCATCGACGGCATGCTCCCGTGCGGCAAAGGCCAGCGCATCGGTCTGTTCGGAGGCAGCGGCGTCGGCAAAAGCACGCTGCTCGGTTGCATGTCGAAACACAACTTCGCCGATGTCAGCGTCATCGCGCTCATCGGCGAGCGCAACCGCGAAGTTCGCGGCTTTATAGAGCACGAACTCGGCAAAGAGGGCTTGGCGCGCTCGGTCGTCATCGTCGCTACCTCGGACCAACCCGCCCCCCTCCGCCTCCGCGCTGCTTTCGTCGCCCTCGCCATCTCCGAATATTTCCGCGATCAACATAAAGCCGTTCTCCTCGTCATGGATTCGGTCACGCGCCTCGCCATGGCCCAGCGCGAAATCGGACTTGCCGCCGGAGAACCACCCAGCCAAAAGGGCTATCCGCCCTCGGTCTTCAACCTCCTCCCCAAAATCTTCGAACGCGCCGGCAACTTCGAAGGTGGCTCCATCACCGGCTTCTTCACGGTCCTCGTCGAAGGAGACGACTTTAACGAACCCATTTGCGACGCCACTCGCGGCATCCTCGATGGCCACATCATCCTGTCCCGCGACCTTGGCGCCGCTGGTCACTATCCGGCCATCGACATCCTCCAGTCCGTCAGCCGCCTCTCCAGCCAAATCGCCACGCCGGCTCAGAAAACCGCCATCAGCAGGGTCCGCGAGGCGATGTCCGCTTACCACCGCGCGGAAGACCTCATCAATTTGGGAGCCTACGCCGCGGGCAGCAACCCGCAACTCGACGCCGCCATCCGCACCCGCCAATCGCTGGAACAATTTCTGCGCCAGCCTCCCGAAGAAAAGGTCACTCGCGACGGCACCCTCCAACGTCTCACCGCCCTCGCCACGGAACTCGGGTAGCCGCCGTGAAGCGATACGAATTTTCGCTAGCCGGGGTCCTCCGTCTTCGGGTCCAGCAAGCCGAGGCTGCCGAAGCCCAACTTGCCCTGCTCTCCGCCGAACTCCAAGCCATCCAAACCCACCAGCAAAACTTCCTCGCCGAACTCCAAAAAGACGAAGCTGAACTGCTGAACTCCAATCGCCCTCTCGCCGGCGAGTCCCTGGTTCAGATGGACGCCTATCGCCGCTGGGCCACCATCGAACGCCGCCGCCAGGCCCAAACAGCCGCCCATTGCATCGCCCGAATCCAGGAACAAAACGCCCGAGTGATCGAAGCCAAACGAAATCAACAACTTCTCGAAAAACTCCGCGACCGCGCGCGACACCGCTGGGAACTCGATTCAGCCCGGGAAGAGCAAGCTCTCGCTGAGGAAGCCTTCCTCAGCCAGTGGGGCAAGCTGTAACGGATCGCGAACTAGCGCGCCCAAAAAACCCGAGATCGGTATTGCCAGTTGCGGGGATCTATCGCGCTTGTCTCCCCCGCACCAATCCTCGCAAAGGGGTCCTCGGCCTCAAAGGACCGTTCCGCCGCGCCGATGGCCTCGCCCCTGCCCCTTCTGGCCATTTTGGAGCGTCGGCTCAAGTGCGGAGGGATATAGTCATCCGCTGCGGCAAACCACAAGGAGCCAGCTAGCCTATGCCAAACTAAGAAAACTGCTTTCCTGCGCCCCCTCCATGCGAAAACTTTTAGCTCTCAACCGCGGCGAAATCGCCATCCGCATTCTCCGTGCCGCCAACGAACTCGGTATCCGGACGGTCGCCGTCTACTCCCAGGAAGATCGCCTCAGCCTCCACCGCTTCAAAGCTGACGAAGCCTACCTCATCGGGGAAGGCAAAGGCCCCGTGCAGGCCTATCTCGACGTGGACGGCATTTGCGCTCTAGCCGCCGAAAAAGGCGTCGACGCAATCCACCCCGGCTATGGATTTCTCAGCGAGAACCCCGCCCTCCCCCGCGTTTGCGAAAAGTACGGCATCACCTTCATCGGACCCAGCGCTGACCTACTCGACATGCTCGGCGATAAAACCGCCGCCCGGCGACTCGCCGAAAAAGCCAACGTCGCTGTCGTCCCCGGCACCGAAAAACCCATCAAAGATCCCGCCAAAGCCGTCGCGGCCGCCGAGAAAATCGGTTTCCCCGTAATCGTCAAAGCGGCGTTCGGCGGCGGTGGACGCGGCATGCGAGTCGTCGAGACCGCGGAAGAACTCCCGGCCCGCCTCGCCGAGGCCCAAGCCGAAGCCGCCGCCGCCTTCGGCAACGACTCCGTCTTCATTGAACGCTACATCCGCCGTCCCCGCCACGTCGAAGTCCAGATCCTTGCCGACAAGCACGGCGAAGTGATGCACCTTTACGAACGCGATTGCTCCGTTCAGCGGCGTCATCAAAAGGTCGTCGAAGTCGCCCCGGCCATAGGTCTCGACCCGCGCATTCGGCAGGAACTCGCCGACGCCGCCGTTCGCCTCGCTCGCCAAGCCGGATACTACAACGCCGGCACGGTCGAATTCCTCGTCGACACCGACACTGGCGAATGGTTCTTCATTGAAGTCAATCCCCGCGTTCAGGTCGAACACACCGTCACCGAAATGATCACGGGCATTGACATCGTTCACTGCCAAATCCAAATCGCCCAAGGTCTCGCCCTCCACGGACCGGAGATGAATCTCCCGACCCAGGACAAAATCCCCCTTCACGGCACGGCTCTCCAGTGCCGCGTCACCACCGAGGATGCCGCCAACGGCTTCGTCCCTGACTACGGCAAGATCCAAACCTACCGCTCTCCCGCGGGCTTCGGCATCCGTCTCGATGGTGCCAGCGCCTACGGGGGCGCCGTCATCACCCCCTTCTACGACTCCCTCCTCGTTAAAGTCACCGCCTGGGGCAGAAACTTCCCCGAAGCCTGCGCCCGCATGGACCGCGCCCTCCGCGAATTCCGCATCCGTGGCGTCAAAACCAACATCCCGTTCCTGGAAAATGTTGTCAACCACCCCGAGTTCCAGGCTGGACGGATCAACACATCTTTCCTGGCAAATACTCCCTCCCTCTTCCAGTTCACGAAACGCAAAGACCGCGCGACAAAGTTACTAACTTACTTAGGCGAAGTTACTGTCAACGGCAACCCGGAAGTAAAAGGAAAACGTATTCCTGACGAATGTCGCCCCGCTGTCCTGCCGCGCCACAATCCCTTGCCCCCGCCCCCCGGCACTCGCCAACGCCTCGACGAGTTGGGCCCGGAGAAGTTCGCCGCCTGGATGCGCAAAGAGAAACGCCTCCTCCTTACCGATACAACTTTCCGCGACGCGCACCAATCCCTCTTCGCCACGCGCGTCCGTACCTACGACATGCTCGCCATCGCCAACTATGTCGCGCACGAACTCCCCAACCTGTTCTCGCTCGAAATGTGGGGTGGTGCCACTTTCGACGTCTCCATGCGGTTCCTTCTCGAAGACCCCTGGCAGCGTCTCCGCCTCCTCCGCGCCGCCGTCCCTAACATCTGCTTCCAGATGCTCCTCCGCGCCTCCAACGCCGTCGGTTACACCGCCTATCCCGACAATGTTGTCCGCGAGTTCATCGCCGGCGCCGCGGAGAACGGCATCGATATTTTCCGCATCTTCGACTCCCTGAACTGGCTGCCGAATATGAAAGTCCCGATGGAGGCCGTCCGCAAAACGAACCGGCTCTGTGAAGGCGCCATCTGTTACACCGGCGATATCCTCGATCCCAAGCGCGATAAGTATCCCCTTACTTACTACGTCGAAATGGCGAAGGAGATGGAGAAGATGGGGGCCCACATCCTGGGTATTAAGGATATGGCTGGGTTACTCAAGCCTTACGCCGCTCAGAAACTCGTCAAGACGCTCCGCGACGAAGTGGGCATCCCCATCCACTTCCATACGCACGACACGAGCGGCATCAACGCCTCCTCCATCCTGAAGGCCTCCGACGCCGGCGTCGACGCCGCGGACGCCGCCCTCGCCTCCATGTCGGGCACCACATCCCAGCCCAATTTGAACTCCCTCGTCGCCGCTCTCGAAAACACCCCGCGCGCAACCGGCCTCAACCTTGCGGCCCTCAACCGTTGTTCGGATTACTGGGAAGCGGTCCGGCCTTTCTACATGCCTTTCGACAGCGGCCTCCGTTCCGGCACCGCCGAAGTCTATCTGCACGAAATGCCCGGCGGCCAGTTCACGAACCTGAAAGAACAGGCCGAAGGCATGGGACTCGGCGCCAAATGGAATGAGATCGCCCGTACTTACTCCGAAGTCAACATGGCCTTTGGCGATATCGTCAAAGTAACCCCGTCGTCGAAAGTAGTCGGCGACATGGCAATCTTTCTCGTAAGTCATGGCCTGACCATGGCGGATATAGAAAAGCTCGGCCCCAACCACACGGTCACGCTCCCAAATTCGGTGGTCGATATGTTCGAAGGCTCGCTCGGAGAACCTCCCGGGGGGTGGCCCAAGAAACTGACCAACGTCATCCTGAAAGGCGGCAAGCCCCGCAAAGGGCGGCCCGGCGCCCTCCTCCCGGCCGTCGATTTCAAAGAGGCTGAAGCCACCATCGAAAAGAAAATCGGACGCAAGCCGTCCCGCACCGATGTCCTCAGCTATCTCATGTATCCCGAGGTGTTCACGAAGTTCGTCAAGAGCCACCAGCAGTATGGCGACCTGGAAGCCCTCCCCACCCCGCAATTCTTCTACGGCATGAAGCGTGGCGAGGAGATCGCGGTGGAAATCGAACCGGGAAAGAGCCTCATCTTGAAGTTCCAAACGATGTCGGATCCCCATCCGGATGGCACCCGCACAGTCTTCTTCGACCTCAACGGCCAACCCCGCGAAGTCGTGGTCCGCGATCGCAGCCTGATTGCCGTTACGGCCTCGCGACTGAAGGCCGACCCCGGCCATCCCGGCCATGTCGGTGCCCCCATCCCTGGGGCCGTCTCCTCGGTCGCCGTCGAAGTCGGCCAAGTGATCGAGAAGGGCGACCGCCTGCTCGTCATGGAAGCGATGAAAATGCAAACCACCGTCTATGCCCCAGTTACCGGCAAGGTTACTCAGAAGTTAGTCAACGCCGGCCAGCAGGTCGATTCGAAAGATCTGCTGTTGGTCATCGAGTAACCATTGCTCGAAGCCTATCAGTTCGCTCGCCGCCTCGCCCTCACCGGGATGGCGGTCAGCGGACTGCTGGCTGTCCTCAAGATCATCGTCGGCACCCAGGCGCAGTCCACGTCCGTCGTCGCCGACGGCTTCGAATCCGCCGCCGACGTCTTTAGCAGCGGTCTCGTCTGGCTCGGGCTGAAGGTAGCCTCGCGCCCGGCCGACGAAAACCATCCCTACGGGCACGGCCGCTTCGAAATCCTTACCGGCTTCGCCATGGGCTGCATCCTTGCCGCCACCGGCGTGGCGATCTGCTGGCGAAGTTGGGGAAAGGTCGGCGTCCCGGAACAGCCACCCGAGGCCTGGGCTCTGTGGGCGATTCTAGTCTCCATCGCCGCCAAAGCCGCCCTCTCGTGGACCAAGCTCCACTTTGGCAAGAACCTCGGCAGCGCGTCACTGCTCGCCGACGGCCAAAACGATTTCGTCGATATCCTTT
>JANODS010000552.1:0-1839 GCA_031412835.1 Acidobacteriota bacterium
TGCTCCTGTGTACCATCGGCCTGCCCTACTTCATGCTCTCGACGTCGAGCCCGCTCCTGCAAAGCTGGTACACCCGCGCCACCGGCGGTGCCATGCCGTGGCGCTTGTTCGCTCTCTCCAACACCGCCTCCCTCCTCGCCCTCCTCTCCTATCCTCTTCTCGTCGAACCCCGCCTCGCCGTCCCCCTCCAAGCCTTCGTCTGGCGCATCGCCTATCTCGCCTTCATCGCCCTCTGCATCTACACCACCTGGAAATACGCCGCCGCCAAAGAAACCGTCGAGCTCGACGCCGCCCCCGCCCCCGCCTGGCCAGACCGTATCCTCTGGATCACGCTCGCCGCCGTCGCCTCCGTTCTCCTCCTCGCACTCACCACTTACCTCACCCAAGACGTCGCCGCCATCCCCTTCCTCTGGGTCCTCCCCCTCGTCCTCTACCTCCTCACCTTCATCCTCTGCTTCGATACCGACCGCATCTACAAACGCTGGTTCTTCCTCCCCGCCCTCGTCGGCCTCTACATTTATTTCGCCAAGGTCCTGGACCGCGAAGGCGACAGCCTCACCGTCCTCCAAAGCATCGCCATCGTTTCGGTCACGCTCTTCGTCTCCTGCATGGTCTGCCACGGCGAACTCGCCCGTCTCAAGCCCCACCCCCGCTATCTGACGGGGTTCTACGTCTCCATGTCCCTCGGCGGAGCCATCGGCGGTCTCTTCGTCAGCCTCCTCTCCCCGGTCATCTTCAACACGTTCCACGAACTCCCCATCGGCCTCTTTCTCTGCTCCGCCCTCGCCATCGGAATCCTCTACCGCACCCAACGCGAGTGGTTCGAAAAGCCGATCGGCTTAGCCGCTCTTGTCCTCCTCCTCGGTGCCCAGGGAGCCTTCGGCTGGTGGCTCGTTCGCATCAAACAAGAAGAGGTCTCCCACGCCCCCGTCGCCGTCCGCAACTTCTACGGCCACCTCCATCTCAGCGTCGACCGGGACCCCAGAACCCCCGGTGCCGCCAAGGCCCTCATCCACGGCATAATCAACCACGGCCAACAACTCCTCGCCCCCGAACGCCGCATGGTCCCATCCAGCTACTTCTGCCGCGAAAGCGGTGCCGGACGTGCCATCCTCTCCCGCCAAGAAGGAGTGCCTCAAAAGATCGGCGTCCTCGGCCTCGGCTGCGGAGCCCTCCTCGGCTATGGCCGCAAAGGCGACGCCTTCCGCCTCTACGAAATCAACCCCTACGTCTTTCAACTCGCCCGCCAACACTTCACTTTTCTTACCGAAACCCCCGCCACTACCGAAGAAATTCTCGGCGACGGACGCCTCGCCCTCGAACGCGAAACCACCCCTCAAGACTTCGACGTCCTCTTCATGGACGCCTTCTCCGGAGATTCCATCCCCGTCCATCTCGTCACCCGCGAAGCCTTCGCCCTCTACTTCCGCAACATGAAACCCTCCGGCATCCTGGTCATGAACATCACGAACCAGTACCTCGACCTCAAACCCGTCATGGCCTCCGCCGCCCAGGCCGCCGGCAAAG
Organism: Acidobacteriota bacterium; assembly: GCA_031412835.1. GTDB lineage: Bacteria > Acidobacteriota > Terriglobia > Bryobacterales > Bryobacteraceae. Next base: position 1,528 of record JANODS010000552.1, read on the forward strand.
TCGCCATTGAAATCGAAGACACCCCGGACGAAGAAAACGCCGAGTGCTTCTACTCCCACTACGTCCTCATCCTGTCGAAGGAAGCCCTAGCCTTCCACCCCCACCTTCAGAGAAATTCGACCGTCCTCACTCCCGACCCCGCCTTCCGGGAATGGACCGACGCCTTCTCGAACCTCTTCGCCATCGTGCGACGATAACGAGACTGCTCGATGCTTCTCTACGCTCTTACCATCTTCCTCTCCTCGTTCCTGTTGTTTCAGGTTCAGCCCATCATCGCCAAGATGATCCTCCCCTGGTTCGGCGGCTCCGCTG
>JANODS010000553.1:0-2673 GCA_031412835.1 Acidobacteriota bacterium
GGCGAAATTGACGCTGCCCGCCTGGTTGGCGGTGATGGAACATTGGCCGGCCGTGAGGAGGTTGACCGTTGACCCGTTGACGGTACAGACCGCGAGGGAGTTCGAGCTGAAGGCGACCGGGAGACCGGAAGTGGCCGTGGCCGAGATCGTGAGTGAGCCGACGCTGAGCAGTTGGCCGCTGAGCGGGGCGAAGTTGATGGTCTGGGAGCCGAGGGAGTTCGTCAGGGTAAAGTTGGCGGGGGTGTTGATCCCTGCAACGGTGGCGGCGACCGTGTACGGGCCGCCGGCGGTGCCATTGGCGCGGAAGGCGGAAGCGGTGGCGACGCCGTTAATGCCGCTGCTGGCGGTGGTCGTGGTGGTGTTATTGGCGAAGAGGCCGCTGGGCCCGGAAGCGGGAGCGGTGAAGGTGACCGTGACCCCACTTACGGCGGCCCCGTTTCCATCGCGAACGACAGCGGCGAGGGCGGTAGGGAAGGTGGTGGAAAGGGGAGCGGACTGGCTATTGCCCGCGCTGACGGAGACGGTGGCCGCGATGAGGTTGACGCTGGTCGGGTCGGAGGCGGTCGCGTTGAGAGCGACGTTGCCGCCGCTCACGGTAGCTTGGTTGGTCACCGAGGCGGCGGCGTTGAGCCCGACGGCGACGGTGGCGGTGATGGCGGGATAAGCCGCGCCCGGAGCGAGCGGATCCTGGCGGGTGCAGGAAGCAGAGGGGACGTTGCAGGTCCAGCCGGTGCCGCTGAGGCCGGTGACGGTGAGGCCCGTGGGGGGGAGATCGGTGACGGTCACGAGGCCGACGGTGGCGGTGCCACCCGCGTTGCTCGGCGTGATCGTGTAAGTACCAGACTGGCCTTGGGTGAAATTACCGGTGTGCGTCTTGGTGATCGCCCAACGGGCGTCGGGAGTGGTTACATCGAAGGTTACTTCGAGATAGAGGCCGCAGGAGGGAGTGGTGGTGAAGTTATACACGCCAATCGCCAGTCCGCCGGCGGTGCCTAAGTCTGTTGCATTCAGGGTAACTCGAAGCTGGGTGGAGTTTACAAAGCTAGAGGAACGGGAAATATTGTTGACGAAAACACGGGTGGCGGAGGTGAAACCGGAGCCGTTAATGAGTACGACTTGGCTTGAGGTTCCGCGGACGGCGGACGCCGGAGAGAGGCCCACAACGTCCAACTCCGTGCTGGAGGTATTGAAGGTTCCTTCCACAATGAACTGGTCCCGGACGAGCAGTGACGTCGGGTTGGTGTTGCCCGAGAGGTCGCCGTACCAACGGGTGAAGAACCAGCCGGTGGCCGGGGTGACTGAGAAAGGCACCGAGATGCCGTCGGCGTAGAAGCCGTCGGCTACGGGGACGGTCGCCGGATTCGAAGCGCAGGTGTTGTAGAGGACGGAAGAGCCGCTATAGGAGGGCGTGAAGCTGGCGACCCAGGTGGCAGAGGTGGCGGGGAGGCTGGCGATGACGGGGTTGCCGGAGGTCCAACTGTTGAAGGCGTAGCGAATGTTGGTAGTTTCGGGGGTTTGGGGCGAAGTGACGGTGAGGTTGTGGGCGGAGCCGGGGGTCCAGCCGTCAGAGGCGGAGAAGTTCTGGGGGACGATGTGGGCGTTGCCGTCCACGGTGACGGATACGGAGGCGTTGGTGGGACTAGCGGGCGGCGGGGGATTGGTGAACGATGAGGCTATCTGGTAAATGGCGGGGTCAGTCGTGAATTCGGCGGTGATGTTCCAGCCGGATGAATAGATGAGGAAGTTACGAGGGGCGAGCCCCTGGGGGTGAGATTCGTTCCCTTGCCAACGGCGGAAGAGGGAGCCCACTCCGGGCTGCGGCGTGGCGACGATGGTCGAGTTATGGACCGCGTAGGTTTGGCCACCTATGGTAGTCAGCGGAGGGGTGATCTGGACGGTACCGTTCCCCGTCGCTCCAACATTGACTTGGTTATAGCGAACGAAGCCAGCTTGATAGACGGTTACGGCCGGCAGATTCGAAGGGGAGACGCGGGTGCCGGTGCCCGGGGCGACGGTGATGGTGTGAGTCCGCGGCAAGCCGTCGTTCCAGTTTCCGAACTGGTAGCGGGAGCCATCGGAGCGGTCATGAAAGCCGGACGGAACGCTCAACGTATGTTGCGAGCCGAGGGCCCAGGTGAAGGTCTGCGGGGAGGAGGTGTACGTGGTGCCATCGACGATAAAGGGGAGACCGGGGGGCTGGGTGGTAACGGAAACTTGCGCGGGCGTGAAGCCGTAGAGGCGGCGGACCTGATCGATATCGCCGACTGAGAATTGGGAGAGATCCCCGAACGGAATGCCGGGCGGGGTTGAGTCCAGCACGAGGAGCCGGTTTTTCGAGAATCCCCGAGCGGGGTAGTGCATGATCGAGGCGTAGTCGAACAGGCCGACGTTTTGTGAATTGCGCGAAGAACTGTAGAAATTCCCCGCCAGAAAAGGACGGTCGACATTGGCGGAGTAGAGGGAAAGCCAGGTGTCGGCGTCGGCCCGTTGGTGTTCATGATAGAGGCCGACGGCATGTCCCATTTCGTGCAGCAGGACGGAGAGCCCACAGTTTGTGGTTCCGATAATCGTCTGTCGCCCGCCGATGCGGCCGAGATTGGAGGCGCAGGATTGGCTCGGGAAGTTGGACGTCAGGGCGAAGTCAACGTAGTCGGTTTCAGCGGCGCGGGGGAC
>JANODS010000554.1:0-4804 GCA_031412835.1 Acidobacteriota bacterium
CGCGCCGGTGTGACGTGCTTTTCATCACCGGTTCGTTGTACCTGGTAGGAGAGGCTCGCGCTCTCCTCGTACAATAGAGGGTTAACCCCTACCGCATGTCATTTGCCCTTGTCCGTACCCTGCTGATTACCGACCCGCTCATCGTTGTAGCCACGGTCGTGATGGGAATCCTGAGCTACTGCCTCATCCCGTTCGATAAGGACGGCAGCAAACAGATCTGGTGCGCCAAGGTCTGGGGCCGCATGCTTACCCGCATCCTCGGCATGCGGATGGAAGTCGAGGGCCTCGAAAACCTTGACCCCCACGCCCACTACATCTTCGCCGGCAACCACCGCAGCTACTCTGACACCCCGGCCCTGCTCTACGCCCTGCCTTATAACTTCCGCTTCATGGCGAAGAGCGAACTGTTCAGCATCCCCTTGATGGGTACCCATTTGCGCACCGCGGGCCACGTCTCCGTCTCGCTCGATAACCCCCGCGAAGCGGTCCGCAGCCTTGTGCTGGCCGGGAACAAGATCCGGGACGAGAGGCTTTCCATACTGATCTTCCCCGAAGGTGGCCGCACCGAGGGCGCGCTGGAGCCCTTCAAAGAAGGCGTCGCGATCCTCGGGATCAAGAGCGGGACGCCCATTGTTCCTTTCGGCCTGATCGGCACCCGCGAGATCCTGCCGATGCACGGGATCGCCGTCCGCGGCGGCGTTGTGAAGGTCCGTATCGGCAAGCCCATTCCGACCGAGGGCCTGCGCAATCGCGACAAGGGTGCCCTGACCGAACAAGTGCGCAACGAAGTGGCGGCATTGCTCGGCGTCGCGCCCTAGGCCTATACTGCAAGGAATGAAGAACGCCTTGCTGCTGGTGTTGCCGGTCGCGCTGCTCGCGCAACCGGAGTTCCCGCGCCCCAACAAAGACGCGGTGATGTCGATGGAAGACTACAACCCGAAGTCCGGGTTAACCGTCGAAGAGCACCCGGTGAAGCGGGCCAAATATCCCTTTATCGACGTCCATAATCACCAGCGCGGTGAGATGAACAAAGCCGCTCTCGACAAGCTCGTCAAGGACATGGACGGCCTCAACCTGCAGGTAATGGTCAACCTCTCCGGGGGCTACGGCGACCGCTTGAAAAAGGCCGTCGACAACATGAAGGGCAACTATCCGAAGCGCTTCGTCATCTTCGCCAACCTCAACTTTGAGGACATGGAAGCCCCCGACTACGCCGACACCGTCGCCAAGCAGCTCGAGCAGGACATCAAGAACGGGGCCCAGGGCTTGAAGTTCTTCAAGAATTTCGGCATGGACCTTCGCATCAAGAGCGGCGATCGCATCAAGATCGATGACCCCCGCTTCGACAAGGCCTTCGAGATCTGCGCCAAGTACAAGGTGCCGGTGCTGATCCATACCGCCGAGCCCCGCCAGTTCTTCCAACCCTGGGACAAGGACAACGAGCGTTGGCTCGAACTGAAGCAGTTCCCGAGCCGTTACCGTCCACCAGACAAGTACCCGACCTGGGAGACGTTAATGGGCGAGCTCTATTCGCGCATCGGCCGCCACCCGAAGACGACCTTCATCAACGCGCATCTCGGCTGGCTGGGAGGCGACCTGGGCCAACTCAGCAAGCTGCTCGACAAGTACCCAAACATGAACGCGGAAGTGGCCGCCGTCCTGGCTGAACTCGGTCGCCAGCCCCGCACCGCCCGGGCGTTCTTCACGAAGTATCAGGACCGCCTCCTGTTCGGCAAGGACATCTGGGAGACGAGCGAATACTTCACTTACTTTCGCGTCTTCGAGACGGGTGACGAGTACTTTGACTACTACCGCAAGCGGCATGCGTTCTGGAAGATGTACGGGATGGAGTTGCCTGACGAAGTCCTGAAGAAGCTCTATTACAAAAACGGGCTCCGCATCATCCCGGGCATCGACGCGAGCCAGTTCCCCAACTAACTAGCGGACCAGCTTTTGGTGTTCGGCTCAATTCAGGCCTTAGCCGCATCCCACCTGATTCAGAACGAACCAAAGCAGGATCAGACTGGCCGGGATACCCAACAGATACGCACCTATGTACTTCATATTTTGATCACCTCTACTCTGAGGATCGTTTCTGTCCGGCAAGTGTTCCTTGCAATTTGTCATCGGGACCGTAACGCCGCCGTGCTACGGTATCCGAAGGAGCAAGAACCTGCGTGAGAATCGATAAATGGCTCTGGGCCGCCCGCTTCTTTAAGACCCGGTCGGTCGCGAGCAAGGCCTGTGAACTGAGTCGGGTAACTTCCAATGGTCAGTCGACCAAGCCTTCAAAGGACGTCCGCATTGGCGACCAGCTTCAGATCAAGTCTGATAGCGGGGATTTTCAGGTGGAGGTGCTGGCGGTCAGCGACATCCGCGGCCCGGCCGCGCTGGCTCAGACGATGTACCGGGAGTCAGCCGAGAGCCAGGAGCTTCGCCGGAAGGTGGCCGAGGAGCGTAAGGCCAACCCCCATTTCGAAGCCACCCGGCTCGGCAAGCCCACGAAGCGGGACCGTCGGGACCTCGACCGCTTCCATAGCTTCAACTAGATCCGCTCCAGGTGCACGCCGCCGTTGGTGGTCGTCAGTTGGATGAGCGGGCCGCCGGAGCCGATGTTGAAATCGAGCTTCCGGGGGCGCCGTTCGCCCGGGGTGGAGGGGACAGGGAAGTCCGAGCGGATGCTGCCGTTGGTGGTCTCGGTTTGGACGTGGGCCGAGGTGTTAGCGGGCAGCGCGAGGTGAACGCCGCCGTTGGTGGTGCGGAGGTTGATGGAGCCGCCGGTCCAGCTATCGCCGTTGAGTTCGACGTGGACACCGCCGTTGGTGGACTTGCCGTTGATCTCGCCGGCGACTCGGGTGACTTTGACTCCTCCGTTGGTGGTCTTCAGGTCGAGCCGGCCTTTGACGTCCGAGACGGTGACGCCGCCGTTGTGGGCGCTGAGCATGAGGTCGGTCGCATGGGGGACGAAGACTTCGTAGGAGACGGACCAGCCCGTGTTGTTTCGCGTTTCTGGGCCGGAGGGGCGGATCAGCCCAGCAGTGGAGTCAAGGTGCACTTGGCCGGTGATCAGGCTGGCTGCGGAGTCGGTGTCGGCCCAGGCTTCGATCTTCGAGCGGACGAGGGTCTCTTTCCCGGCCCAGCCCCGGACTGTGATGCCGCCGTTGTTGCCGGCGTCGATCGTCCAGCGGGAGAGGCTGGGGACAGTCTGTTCGCTGATGGCGCAGTGGTGGCCACGGTTGTTGTTGCGCCATTGGTCGCAGGTCATGGTCTTGTCGCGATTGTCGCGGAGCTGGGCGAAGGAGGCTAGAGCCGAGAGTGTGAGGACGAGTGCGAGTTTCATCATCTCTAGCTACGGATCAGCTGGGAAAGGGTTACGGTGCATTGGCGCAGCAACGCGAAGTTGAGGCGTGGGTTGGGTTTCAATGTGGAAATCGGGGCGCAGAAGATCTAGCGGTCGGGGGTAAGCTTGCGTTTGTACTCGGCTTGGGCAGCGTCGGCTTCCGCTGTTCGGCCGACGGCGCGGAGGGCTTTTGAGAGGGGGAGGAGAAGGGCGGGGTCGGCGGTCGCGGCGGCTTCGAGATGGGGGAGGGCTTGGGCGGGGCGGTCCAGCGCGAGTAGTGCCTTGCCGAGTTCGGCTCGAGCGGGGAGGAGCGACGTAGCGGCGCGTTCGAGATACGGCAGGCCGGCTTCAGGACCGTCTAGGCGAACGAGCGTGTCGCCGAACTCATATTGGGAGGTCGGGTCGTCAAGCGCAAGGCCGATGAAAAGGCGCTTGGCGTCGGGATACTGGCGGGCGTTCCAATAGCAGTGGGCCGCTTGGCGGGCCACCGCGGGGCTCTTCTTCGAGGTTGTGAGCGCGGCCTCGTAGGCCTTGGCGGCGGGGCCATATCGCTTGCAGCCGTAGAGGGCGTCGGCGAGTTCAAGTTGGGCTTGATCGCGGTTCCAGCGGACCGCCTTTTCGAGAGGGACGATGGCGTCGCAGGGCTTCTTGAGTTTGAGATGAGCCAGGCCGAGGAGGAGATGGGCGGGGCCGGGGGGCGGGTTCGACTTCAGGAACTGGCCGAGCTCGGGGACGGCTTCGGCGTAGCGCCCGGCGGAGTGAAGCGTGATGCCGAGGTTCATGCGCCACATGGCGTTGGCGGGGTCGAGCTTGATGAGTTGCCGGTAGGCCGATTCGGCCTCTTTGAAGCGTTGGGCACGGAGGGCTTGGGCACCTTGCTGCGAGAGCAGGGCGGGGTCGGCGGATTGGAAGAAGAAGAGGAGCAGAGGGATCATGGCTGGGCAACCAGGGTTTGATTGGGCTTTACGGCTTTCCACTCGCGGACGCGGCCAGAGGGCCAGGTGACGCGGACGTCAACAGCGGAGGTGCCCGGGCCGAGGCCGAAGTGGAGGGGGCAATGGCAGGACGACGCGTAGCCCTGGGTTGTAGAGACGTGGCGGGATTGGGGGCCAACGTCGACACGAGCGCCGGCGTCGCGGACATCTACCTTGAGCCAGTTGTTGGCGGCGGGGCAAGTGCCGGGGATGACGCGGGCGGGTTGGGAGAGGGCCGTGGCGATGAGGTCGAGGCAGCCATCGTTGTTCAAGTCGGCGGCGATGAGGCCGCGGTATTGGGCGGGAGGCGCGGCGAAGTCGCCGCCGAGGGCGAACTGTTTGTTGCCGAGGTTGCGGAACCAGGAGAGGGGTTCGCGGACCTTGTCGCCACGGGCTCCGCGCGGCGAGAGGACGTCGCCACGAGCGACGGCGATGTCCTTCCAACCGTCGTTATCAAGGTCAGCGAAGACGATGCCCCAGCCGTTCATGG
>JANODS010000555.1:0-1120 GCA_031412835.1 Acidobacteriota bacterium
GCTCTTCTTACGACGGGAACTCGCCGGGGCACCCGAAGTCATCCGCGCGCAAGGGTGGCCCATCCGGTTGATGCAGGTGCTCTTCACAAAATATGTCCTGCGGTGGATTGACGTGGAAGGGGTCGAACACCTGCCAACCGGGTCGTTTGTCCTGGCAGCGAATCACGCCTACAAGTCAGGAGTCGATGGGTTCATTCTCGGCCATCTGCTGGCCACTCGCGTCGGGTGCGTACCCCGGATCGTCATCACCGCCGACAGCCGGAATTGGATGGTTCGGGCCGAACGCTGGGTGCTCCACTACTACGGCATCGCCCTTCTCGTCGCCGATCCCCTCGTGGCCAAACGGCAAGGGGTCTCTGACACGATTGCAGCCTACTTGCGCGAAGGCGAGCGCCACGCGGTGTTGATCTTTCCAGCCGGGCGCGCCATCGCCGACCCCGTTCGGCAGCTAAAGAACTGGAGCACCGGCTCCATGGTCGCGGCGATGAAGGCCGGCACGCCCGTGGTCCCGGCCGCCGTTGGCGGACTGCGCCTGGACTGGTCGCCGGAAACCGTCATCCTCTCCGCGATGGAGGCGCATGACGCCAAGGCGCTCACCGATCCGCCATTCCGAATGAGGATAAGGATCGGGGCCCCGCTCTGGCCAACCGGTGACCCGAAGCTCGACACCGAACGCCTGCGCGAAGCCGTTGCGGGGTTGATGGCGGACATACCCGGTTTCCATGCCGCGCTGGGGGAGAGTGACCCGGGGTTTGGCAAGCTCACCCTGCACGATGGCAGAACGCTGGCGTATATGGACCGGGGGCCTGCCGCCGGGACGCCAATCCTCTATTTTCACGGTTTTCAAGGGTCCCGATTGGAGCGCATGGCCGCCGACGACGCGCTATTGACTCGGCTGGGCATCCGGCTGATTACGCCGGACCGGCCCGGCATGGGTCTCTCCACCCCGGCGCGCAACCGCACCGTGACGGATTGGGCCAGTGATGTGCGGGAGCTGACCACCCACCTGCTGGGCGACGGGGCACCGTTCTCCATTCTAGGGTTTTCGGCCGGGGCTACCTACGCGCTGGCTTGCGGCCAACTGCCCGGATTGCGGGCGATCTCCCTGGCCGGGAGTCTG
>JANODS010000556.1:0-4615 GCA_031412835.1 Acidobacteriota bacterium
CCGTGATCGTAAAGAAGATCTCCCCCTCCTCATCCAGCATTTCTTTGATCGCTTCTGCCAGGAAAACGTAAAGTTCCTCAAACCCGACGGCAAATCTTCCCTCCAATTCGAACCCGACGCCCTCCAACTCCTCGTGGAACACAACTGGCCTGGCAACGTCCGCGAGCTCGAAAACGCCGTCGAACGCGCCGTCGTCCTCTCGAACGGCCCCATCGTCCCCGTCACCGTCCTCCCCGATTCGCTCCTCCACTCCGGTGGCCTCAAAATCCGCACCGACGCCACCGGCAACGTGCCCTCCGACGCCTCCCTCTACGAAATCGTCGCCGCTTTCGAACGACAACGCATCATCCAAGTCCTCGAAACCGTGAACTATTCCCAGACCGAGGCCGCCGAAATGCTCCGCATCCCTCTGTCCACCCTCAACCAAAAAATTAAGCGCCTGTCGATCGATATCAAAAAGGGCAACCGCCCCTCGTGAGCTCCCACTTGTTAACCGAATGGGCCGAGACAATTTCATGAGAACTCCCAGACAGCTTCTGTAGCCGTTCCGGATACTTTTGCTCTAAGGGATCCCACATGGCCACCATCCTCGAAACATGCCTTATCTCGAAGCCCATCCCGCCCGCCGGCCGTTACGGTTTCGCGACTCGGCAACGCACTCCTCCGTCACCGAATACTCAACGTCCCCCCGTCGACTGGTAGTCCCACGCCCGTAATAAACTCCGCCTCGTCGCTACACAAGAACAGCGCCGCATGTGCCATCTCCTCCGGCCGCGCCATTCTTCCAATCGGCTGCGCCTTCGATAACTTCTCGAACATCTCCGCCTCCCGCCCCGGATAGTTCTTCGCAATAAACCCATCGACAAACGGAGTATGCACTCGCCCCGGCAGCAGCGCGTTACATCGGATCCCCTTGTCTAGGAAATCCTTCGCCACCGAGTAAGTCATCGCCAGCACCGCGCCCTTACTCGTCCCATAAGCAAACCGGTCCGCAATCGCCATCACCGAAACGCACGAAGCCAGGTTCAAAACCACCCCGCCCCCGTCCGCCACCATATGCCGCAACGTCGACCGCAAGCAGTTGGCCGGTCCAAATACGTTCACCCGCTGTACCCGCTCGAACTCCGCTTCGCTCGTCGTCAACGCGTTCCCCACATGCGCAATCCCCGCATTGTTCACGAGAATATCAATCCGTCCCCGCCGCGCGTGAATCTCCTCCACCACGGTCTCCACCCGCGCCCCGTCCGCCACGTCGCACACGCTCACCACCGCGCCTTCCACCGCGCACATCTCGCGCTCTAACACCTCCACCGCCGCCCCCTCGGCCAGGAAACGCTGCGCAATCGCCAGTCCAATTCCCGACGCCCCGCCCGTCACAATTGCCGTCTTCCCCGCCAATCGTCCCATCTAGCGCAACCCCGGCGCCTTCACCGTCGCCCGATACACATAGCCCGTCACCCGCGCCATATCCGAACTCGTCAGGTACAACGAGTGGTTGTCCGCCCCCCGGCCAAACTTCATATTCGTCAATGCTTTCTGCTCGGTCGTTATCTTCTCAATCACAGCACCGCCCGGCGTCAGCCGATAAGCCGTCCCGTGAGAGTAACAAGTTAACCAGATATTCCCCAACTCATCCACGTCCATCCCGTCCGCCTGGCATGGTTCAATCGTCGCCAATTCCCGCGCCCGCGCGTGCGTCCCATCCCTATTCAATTGGAACGATTCGATCTTCGACGTATTTGCCGCGGTGTTATGAGCCACATACAGCGTCAACTTATCCGGGCTCAATATAATTCCGTTCGGCCCCGTCAGTTCATTGCTAAACACGGTCACCTTTTTATCCGGCGTAATTTGATAGATCGTTCCCTTTGGCGCCGTGCCGTCATATCCATTCGGTGCCGTAAAATAGATTGTTCCGTTCGGATGCACCACTAAGTCATTCGGCCCTTTACTGACTCCGGGCATCGCGTCAAAATTCTCGGCCACGACCGTCACTTTCTTGTCCGGGCCAACCTTCAGAATCTGCTGTTCCCCCGTCGCCGTCAAGAAAATATTGTCGTTGTCGTCAATCCACAAGCCGCCCGGGCCTTCTTTCGTCGCCACCGCCAAATATGGCTTCGCGCCGTCCTTGGCCGTCCACGAAACAATCCCCTTATAGGTGCCCCGCGAAGTGAAAAAGAGCGTGCCCTTCGAATCCACCGCCGGCCCCTCGGTGTTGCCCCAGGATGGATCGCTCGCGATCAATTCCGCTTTGGTTTCTGGCACCAAACTAGCTGAGCCCCTAAAGGCTGGCTCCGTGGGTTTGGTCGTACTACAGGCGCTGGCGAGCAGAAGCACTGGAAGACAAAGGATATAACGGTTCATAGCTTTGCCTAGATTATGCGACTTCACCCGACATTGCAACCCCGTCCCTACATCCGAGCTAGCCGCTCCCCCGCCGCGTCCAGCGTCTCCGCCTTCTTACAGAAACAGAAACGAACAAACTGATGGCCCAGCTCCGGACGAGAGAAGAAACTAGAACCCGGCACCCCCGCCAGCCCCACCTTCTGGATCAGATACTGCACAAACGCCGTATCATCCGCATACCCAAACGCCGAAATGTCCGTCATCGTGTAATAAGCCCCCCGGGGCGTAAAACACCGGAACCCCGCCGCCGTCAGATAACCCTCTAACTTCCGCCGCCGCCAATCGTAATGGCCGCCCAACTCGGCATAGTAAGCGTCCGGTGCCTGCAATGCCGCCACCGCCGCATATTGCAACGGCGTTGCCGCCCCCACCGTCAGAAAATCATGCACCTTCCGAATCCCGTCGGTCAGGTCCGGATTCGCCAGCACCCAGCCCACCCGCCATCCCGTCACGCTGTACGTCTTTGAACAGCTATTGACGAGCACCGACCGCTCCCGCATCCCCGGCAACGTCATCATCGGAATGTGCTCGGCCCCGTCATACAGAATGTGTTCGTAGATCTCATCCGTAATACACAGCGCGTCATACTCCTGACACAACTCCGCAATCAACGTCAACTCCGCCCGCGTGAATACCCGGCCCGTCGGGTTATTCGGCGAGTTAATGATAATCGCCTTTGTCTTCGGGCTGAAGGCCCGCCGCAACTCCTCGGCGTCGAATCCCCAATCCGGAGCATGCAAAGTAACCAGCTTTCGTGTCGCCCCACAAAGTTGTAAGTCCGGATGATAATTCTCGTAGTAAGGTTCAAATACGATCACCTCGTCTCCCGGATCCACCAGCGCCAACAACACCGCCGCCATCCCCTCGGTCGCCCCGCACACCACTGTCACCTCCCGCGCCGGATCAATCTCCAGCCCGTAATGCCGCCGCGCCTTGTCCGCAATCGCCTGCCGCAACGGAGGAATCCCCCACGTAATCGGGTACTGGTTATGATCGGCCGCAATCGCCTCCGCCGCTGCCAACTTCAGCCACTCCGGGGCAGGGAAGTCCGGAAACCCCTGCGCCAAATTCACCGCCCCGGCGGCGATCGCCTGTCGCGTCATATCCCGGATCACGGATTCAGTAAACTCGGCGGTGCGGGCGCTGCGAAAGCGCGGACGCGCGGAAGTGCTCATATTTCTTTATGATAACGGAATGGAAAATGGTTCGTTCCCCGTTCCCCCCGGCACCTGCGACTGCCACACCCACATCTTTGGCAACTATCCGATGGTAGCCGAACGCAAGTACACCCCCGAGCCCGCCGGCCCCGACGCCATGGCCGCCCTCCACCGCTCCCTCGGCATCGAACGCGTCGTTATCGTCACCCCCAGCGTCTACGGCATCGACAACGCCAGCACCCTCGCCGGCCTCAAAGCCCGCGGCGACACCGCCCGCGGAATCGCGGTTGTCTCCGAACAAGCCCGCCCTGAGCAGCTTCAGGCCCTCCACGACGCCGGCATCCGCGGCATCCGTCTCAACCTCGCCAACAGCGATATGTCCGATCCTGTCGTAGCCGCCGCCCGTCTCCGCTGGGCCGCCGATCAGGTCGCCAGCCTCGGTTGGCATGTCCAGGTCAACACCACTCTCGACGTCATCGCCGCCCTTAGCGACATCGTCTCCGGCCTCCCCGTCCCCGTCGTCTTCGACCATTTCGGCGGAGCCCGCGCCGCCCTTGGCCCCAATCAACCCGGCTTCCCCGACCTCGTCAAACTCGTTGCCTCCGGCCGCGCGTACGTCAAAATCTCCGGTGCCTACCACATCTCCAAACGCGGCCCCAACTATCCCGACTGCCTCCCTCTCGCCAAAGCCCTCGTCGCCGCCAACCCCGACCGCGTCCTCTGGGGCAGCGACTGGCCCCATCCCAACCCCGCCTCCCCAACTCCTCTGCAGCCGACACCGTTCCAACCCATCAACGACGGAATGGTTTTCAACCAACTGGCCACGTGGGTGCCCCACCCCCTCGTCCGCAACAAAATCCTCGTCGCCAACCCCGCACGCCTCTACGGTTTCCGGTAGTTTCCTCTCCCTACCCCGCGCCGTGCCATCCCATCAACGACCGAGCCACCCGCACCCCACCCCGTTGCCCGCGACAAAACCCTAGTCGTCAACCCCGGGGCCACCTCTTCTTCCTCCGGTATTTTCCTACCCCCCTCTCCTTATCACATCCCAC
>JANODS010000557.1:0-3635 GCA_031412835.1 Acidobacteriota bacterium
CCTCTAGACGCGCGTTTCGAACAAGAATTGGCCGATCCAAATCTGTCCGAAAGGCAACGAAAGGTTCTTGAGGCTCGTCGGGCGATTCACCAGGAATACGCGGTAGTGTTTCGGCAACTGGCGTAATCAGTGCCCAGGCTCACAACGCCAAGCTTCCTGTCTTTAGCAGAAGTGCTCCAGATTCACGATGATCAACTTCTCGCCTATGGCGGAAGCCCGGGAGTGCGAGATCAAGGTGCGTTTGAGTCTGCTGTTGCTATGCCGCAAGCCACATTTGGCGGCGAGTATCTCCACGGTTCGATTCCAGCCATGGCGGCGGCATACTTGTTCCATCTCTGCCAGAACCATGCCTTTGTGGATGGAAACAAGCGCGTGGCTGCCGAATCCGCCCTCTTGTTTTTGGCAGTAAATGACTGGATCATTTCGCTCGAGAACGGTCGATTCTATGAGATCGTCATGGCCGTCGCCTCCGGAACCATGGGTAAGGCCGAACTAACCAAGGTCTTCGAAGTGCGGTCCCGCGCCAGGGGTGCCGCCGGCTGAGTATACTAGGGCAGTTATGAAAATCCTTCGGCGAACGTTGCTGCAATTGCCTCTGGCGGGAATGGTATTGGGCGCGGTGGCTCCGCGACATCGGGACGTGTTTTCGAAGCCCGGCAGATTCGGCGGCTGGCCAGCCAATCACGGCATGTGGGCCTGGGGCGATGAACTGCTCGTCGGCTTCGAAGCTGGCTGGTTCAAAGCGAACTCCAAAGAGGGTCGCGAACACTCGATCGACTATTCCAAGGCCGCCGAGCACGTCTTGGCCCGCAGCCTGGATGGCGGCGAGACCTGGACGCTGGAAAAACCTTCCGCGTTGATCGCGCCAGACGGGATGCTCGTCGCGGGCGTGCCTGTCGAGCCCGGCGGACAGAAGCCGGTGCCTTGTCCCGGAGGCATCGACTTTTCAACCCCAGGTTTCGCGCTCACGGCGCGCATGACCAGCATCCACGTCGGCCCGTCGCGTTTTTTGGTCACTGGAGACAAGGGCCGGAATTGGCAGGGGCCCTTCATCATTCCGAACTTCGGAACGCCCGGCATTGCCGCCCGAACTGACTACATTGTCGATGGCCCACAATCGCTGACGATGTTCCTGACCGCCGCGAAAGCCAACAAGAAAGAGGGTCGGGTGATCTGCGTGCGAACCATCGACGGAGGCAAGTCCTTCAACCTCGTCGGAAACGTTGGGCCGGAGCCTGCCGTGGAAGACTTCGCCATCATGCCCAGCTCCCTTCGGCTCGGTCCGAAGACGCTTTTATCGACCATTCGACACCGAAAGTTCATCGCCGCCTGGCGCAGCGAAGACGACGGGGCCAACTGGACCCAGCTTTCGCAGCCCGTAGACGACACTGGCGGCGGAAATCCCCCCGCCCTGGTTCGGCTCAAAGATGGCCGCATGGTGTTGACTTACGGCTTCCGTAACAAGCCTTATAGCATCCGGGCGCGAGTAAGTAAGGACGAAGGGAAAACCTGGGGGCCGGATATCATGCTCCGTGACGATGGCGGCGCGTGGGACTTAGGTTACACCCGAACGGTGCAACGCAAAGACGGAAAGCTAGTAACTGTATATTACTACAACACCAACGCCGGCGCGGAGCGCTTCATCGGCGCGACAATCTGGGAGGCCTAAATGAGAGCGATTTCGTTCTTACTCGCCGCGAGTCTGTGGGGGGCCGAACCGTTCCACAAGGCCGAACTGATCTTCGCGCCCGAGAAGTGGCACAACCACTCGTCGTCGGTCGTTGAATTGCCCGACGGCAACCTTTGGGTCGTCTGGTTTCACGGTTCCGGCGAGCGCACCGCCGACGATGTCCTGGTGCAAGGGGCGCGCCGCGTGAAAGGGAAATGGACCGCTCCGTTCGTCGTCGCCGACACGCCCGGCTTTCCTGATACGAACTGCGTCACCTGGATCGACAACGACCAGCGGCTTTGGCTGTTATGGCCCGTAATTATGGCCAACCAATGGGAGACGGCCCTGATGAAATACCGCATCTCGCGGGACTACATGCAGGCCGACGGACCGCCGAAATGGGAGTTCGCCGATAACATCTTGTTGATCCCCCAGCGGATGAACGAGCGGACGAAAGAGGTTTTAGGAAAAGATTTGAACGGCCCTCCGCCGGTGGCGAAGTGGGCCGAGAAGATGATCGCCCTGAGCGCGGACAAGTACGCCTCGCGCATGGGTTGGTTCTCGCGAACCCATCCGTTGCAACTGCCAAGCGGACGAATTCTGGTGCCGCTCTACTCTGACGGATACTCGTTCGGATTGATGGCGATCTCGGACGACAAGGGACTTACGTGGAAAGCGAGCGAGCCGATCGTAGGTTACGGCAACATACAGCCCTCCGTGGTGCGGAAGAATAGTGGCGAGTTAGTGGCGTTCATGCGTGATAACGGCCCGCCTCCGAAACGGGTGTTGGTTTCGACTTCGAAAGACGACGGAGTTACCTGGACCGCTGCGACGGATTCCGATATTCCCAACCCCGGCACGAGCTTGGAAGTGGTTCGCTTGCAAGACGGTCGCTGGGTAATGGTGTTCAACGATCTGGAGAAGGGACGGAACTCCTTGGCCGTGGCCCTTTCAAACGACGAAGGCGTGACGTGGAAGTGGAAGCGCAACCTAGATAAAGGCGAAGGTCAGTATCATTACCCTTCCGTCATTCAGGCTAAAGACGGGTCACTCCACGTGACTTACAGCATCTTCGAGAAATCAGGAAAGGCGATTAAGCACGCGCAGTTCAATCCGGAATGGGTCATGCAATGAAGTTTCTGCCGGGCTTACTTGCCGTCTCGCTGTTCGGTGCCGAAGTCAAGCACGGTTACGCCGATTCCGGCGGAGTGAAGATCCACTACGCGACCATGGGCCAAGGGCCGCTGGTCGTCATGATCCACGGCTTTCCGGACTACTGGTACACGTGGCGTCACCAGATGGAGACTCTAGCACCGTCGTTCCAGGTCGTGGCGATGGATAACCGCGGCTATAACTTATCGGACAAGCCGAAAGGCGTCGAGAACTACGATATGCGGTTGCTGGTTGGGGACGTCGCCGCCGTCATCCGTCATTTCGGGAAGGAGAAAGCGATCGTGGTCGGCCACGATTGGGGCGGAGCGATCGCCTGGCAAGTCGCCCTGAATCTGCCCCAAATGGTTGAGAAACTGGTGATTTTGAACTTGCCCCATCCGAACGGCATGAGCCGGGAGATGGCCACGAACCCCGAGCAGCAGAAGAACGCCGCCTACGCCCGGCGGTTTCAGGCCGAAGGTTCGGAAAAGGCGTTGACGGCGGAGGGTCTGGCGCGATGGGTCAAGGATCCCGAAGCGCGAAAGCTGTATGTCGAGGCCTTTCAGAAAAGTGACTTTGCGGCGATGATGGCTTACTACCAACGGAACTATCCTCGCGAGCCGTACGTGGCGCGCACGGATCCGCGCAAGGTGGCGATGCCCGTGTTACAGTTCCACGGATTGGAGGATACAGCGCTCAACGCCGCGGGGCTGAACGGGACATGGGAGTGGCTGTCGAAAGATTGGACGCTCGTTACGGTTCCGGGTGCAGGGCATTTCGTGCAGCAGGACGCGGCGGAGCTGGTCTCGAAATC
>JANODS010000558.1:0-2593 GCA_031412835.1 Acidobacteriota bacterium
GCCTCGCTCTCATCGCCGACCTCCGCAAACTCGTGCCTTCCCCCCGCATCGTCGTCCTCTCCGGCTGGACCGCCGACCTCGCCACCGCTCCAGACGTCGATGCCGTCCTCGCCAAGCCCGTCCACACCCCTGAACTCCTCAAGCTAGTCGCCCGCCTCTCCGCAATGCTGCTCCTCTTCCTCCTCCCCCTCTCGGCCGCCGTCATCCAACTCGATAAACCCGCCGAAGTCATCGCCGAAATCGTCGCCCCCGTCTCCGACTGGCAAACCCAACCCCGCATCGCCGACCTCCTCCTCAACGGCCAACCGAAGTTCCAACTCCCCCTCGTCGCCCCCCGCCAATCCGTCTTCCTCGGCCGCCTCCCCGCCGGCCGCCACGAACTGACTCTCCCGAATTCCACCATCACCCTCACCCCCACCACCGACCCCATCCACCTCCACGCCCCCGTCCTCTACGAACGCAAAAACGCCATCGGCAAATTCACCGACATCCCCCTCCTCACCTACGCCGAACAGCTCACCGAAAACGGCCAAATCGTCCTCCAATACTCCGTTATCTTTTCCAACGAAGACGGCGGCACCTCCACCCGTTTCCTCATGGCCCGCTGGGGTCGAACCACCGACATCGAGTTCGTTTACCGCGTCTTCCTCCGCCCCGATGGCACCCGCGACAAAGCCAGCATCCAAGCCCGCGGCCACAAAGAAATCCTCTACACCGGCCCCTACGAAAACGATCACCCCCTCCTCATGCCCGTCACCGACAACAACATGGTCGCCGGCGAAGGCCCCTCCGCCGTCCGCTACCAGCCCGCCCCCACCCTCGTCGATCTCGCCCACGCATCCCGCGAATCCGTCATGGACCGCTTCCCCTTCACCTGGCAAGCCATGACCAAGGAACTCCTCCGCGAAAACAAACTCCGCCCCCCCGGCGTCGAGCGAGGCGAAGATATCTCCGACCCCCGCAACTACCTCTTCCTCGAATTCGGCATCAAAAATAGTCTCTCCCGCGTCGCCGCCATGGTCCGCCTAAAAGATGAATCCGTCTGGCGCACCTCTTATTTCGGAGTCCCTGGCGCCGCCATCGAACGCGACGGCTGGGTCCGCTCCACCATCGAACTTCCCCCCGGTACGTCCAAGCAACAGGTCGCTCAGATCGCGATTCTCTGCCTCATCGCCGACAAGGCGAAGCTTCTCGGCACCTGCGAAATCCCCGGAATCTCCAAGGTCTTCTTCCTCAACCCCGACATGCTGCCCGGCGAGTCTTTCTTCTCCACGCCTCCCAACGCCTCGGTCACCATTCGCGTCGGCGAGGCTTGGACATGGACCTTAAACCCAAAGTAGTCCTCCCGGCTACTTCCCAGCGGAAACTGTACCTCTGGCCTTCCCAAAATCCTCCGCCAGACGCTTCGCCACCTTCTCCGCCACGTCCGCCGCCGCCCCCTTAAACTTCCCCCCCAAACTCTCCTGCGTCGTCGACCAAATCACGTCCCCATCCTTCGTCACCAACCGCACCGACGCCGTCGCCTCGTGCTTCCGCTCCTGAATCCGCTGCGCCTCATTGTCCCCCACCTGTGCCCCAATTCCCCGCCCCATTATGTTCCCCCGACTGGTCGCCCCCCCTGTCCCAATGCTCGTCCGCGCCGTTATCCCCTCACTCGTCTGAAACGTATCCGTGAAAATCAAATCCTCTCCCGAACCCCGCAACACCGCGTCCGCCCGCTCCGGATTCTCCGTCAACAGAAACAACTTCGACGCCTGAATCGCCGTGATAATCATGTCCCGCATATGCCCCGCCGTCTCCCCCCCGCTCAGCTTCTCCACGTGGATCCGCTTCACTTTCTCCAACCCCTCCGCCCCCAACCCCTTCGCCAAATAGTACACCGCGTATCTCATCCCTTCCCCGCCTTCCGCGCCTCTTCATCCTGAAAGGCAACCTTCCGACCCGTCCTCGCTTCCAACCCCACCAACACCGCCCTCACGTCGCCCTTCGATACCTGAAAGATCATCGCCTGCTGCCTCCCCTCGCCATCCTCATACCCCAAAGTCAAAAAATGTTTCCGGCTCTTCGCCAGCAAAAATAAGGGCGAAATCAGCACCGCCGTCAAATACCGGCGCTCCACCTTCTGCCCATATTCAATCTGATTAATCCGCTCAAACGGAACCTTCACCGAAGCGCCCTTCGTCGAAAAGACAAACGCCACCGCATCACTCGTCAAAATCCGCCCGTCCGTCTTATCCTTGAACGTTCCCAGCGTCCCCCCCACGTACTCCGCCCGCCCGCCGATCCCCCCGGCCAGCGCCAAGCTCACCCATAAAATCACTACCATCTGCCGCATGTATCATCGAAGTGGCCGACGCAACACAATCCTCTCCCCATTTTTCGGCATCATAGATACAGTGCCCCAAGACGTCATCATCTCCCCCGATACCCAACGCGCCAATCGCATCCCCCCCGGCCAATCCCAAACCGTCAAATGGCCTGTCCTGGATGCCTTCGGCCCCCCCGCCCTGGACCCCGCCACTTGGACCCTCTCCCTCCACGGCCTAGTCAACCAGGAGCTCACCCTCTCCGCCGACCAGTTCGCCGCCCTCCC
>JANODS010000559.1:0-1964 GCA_031412835.1 Acidobacteriota bacterium
GCGCCAGCGCCCCCAGCGCCACATGCAGCATCGTTTTTCCCAGTTGCGACATATGAATTGGGTTCTCCCTAACGATTCCGAAAAACGTCTCGCAAAAGATCCAAAGGGTGAACCCAAACAGTCCCCGGCTGGCACCCTTACGTTCCTGGCATAGGTCATGAAATGTCTGTGCCATCCCTTCCGCGAACCGTTCCCGGAAGGGCCGCGGATACAGCCGTGAGCGGCTTCTGGCTCCGGCACGCGTGGGGAAAGAGACTCAAAGGCGATCCAGCGGATGTCGCGTATCGCCGGGAGGAGTTGGTGCGCGTTCGAGGTTCGAGGAACCCGTTCCACCGGAACCTACCTGGCGATCGGCAAGTAGGTTCCGGTGGGCGAAGTGAGGCCGTTGACGACCAGTACCGTTTCGTAGTCGCCATTCGGGACATCTGGCACCAGAAAAACTAATTGATGCAGGCCGGGGAAGCCGGAGAGGCCGGAGTAGGCCGGCACCACGCTCGTCGTTTGCCCGTTGAGGGTGAGGCGGATTTCCGAAGCATTACTGAGCGGGTGGCCTCCGGTACGCGGCGGGGGGATTTGGCCCGCGGGCACGGGCGGAGTCGTCGGACCCAACCCAGTTCCATAGAGAACGACGTACTCGCCGGGACGGGCGGGGCGGAGGGCTAAACCGCTCAATGTGCCGTTGGTGCCGAAGAGGTTGGGCGGGCCGATATAGGCGCTGCCGTCGTTTGCAGTGGAGGCCAGATAGCGGCTGTTCTCGGGAGTGAAACGGAAGACCGCCGGGTTGATGCGGCGCGACTGCGTGGCGACGGTGGTGCTGCGCAGGGTGCTGTATTCCACCACGACGTTGACCGGGCCGTCCGGGAGGTTATCGGGAGCGATGGCGTTGATCTGGCCGGAACTGGTGAAGGCGATGAAGGCTTCCTGATCGTTCACCAAAACGCGAACGTTGTTGAGGCGTCGCGGCGCGATGTTGTTGACGAAGGACTGGCCCCAGTCGCCGAAGTCGTCACCGAGATCGGAACCGAAGATGGAGAAGAATCCGCCGGGGGTGATGGCATTGGCGGCTGAGTAGGAGGCGCTGTTTACGATGCCGGAGCTCTGGAAGCCCGGCGTAGGCAGGCCGATGGTGGAGGTGAAGGGGGCGGCGTAAATGTCTCTGACCTCGGTGGCGGTCAGGGGTCCGGCGTAGACGCGAAAGAGCGCGATGCGAGCGGGTGCCCATTCGTTGTCGTCATCTAAAAAGAGTCGGACGAGTTGGTCCGGGTTTTGGGCGGCGGCCATGACGCCAAGGTCGGTGGGATTGCGGGAAGCGACGAGGCGGCCGTTGAGATAGAGGAGCACTTCTCCGGGGCGCTTGACCAGGACGACGTGGTAGTAGGTGCCGGCGGCAAGCCTGTCCAGGGCGGTGCTGCTAATGCCGGAGTAGTAGGTGAGGAAGCCGGAGGGGTCCAGGTAGAGACCTTCGGAACGCGTTAGATTGAGTCCATCGAAAATGCGGCGCCAGCCGGTGCTGCCGGCGTTGAAGGCAAGGATGAACTCCATGGAATAGCTGTCGCGCGGGACCTTGTCTTTCGCCTGGTAAGTGAGGCCGCCCTGAGCGGAACGGGGGCTGGCGGCACCCGCGACAGCGTAGACGGTGCGAGCTTGGCCGAAGACGGTGTCGGTGACGAACCCACTGTTGCCGCTGGGGTTGGTTGCCGTTAGAACCGCGCTGCCGCCGCGCTGCGGATTGAGATTGCCCTGGAAAAGATAGTTGGAAACTTGAACGGCATTTTGGGCGGGGAGGAGAGCCGAGGACAGGAGGAGGATCGAGAGCAAACTGCGCATTGGTAGATTATGGCGCGGTACTGGCGTTGACCGCCAGCCCGTCTCCATAATCCCCTTTCAAACCGTGCGTGCGGTTTTCCCGCACACGGCTTACCGATGACCTTCCAGATGTGGCTTGCGCCGGATATTTCACAGTG
>JANODS010000560.1:0-11167 GCA_031412835.1 Acidobacteriota bacterium
GGTTGGTGGCGTTAATGAGGATCTCCATTTCGTCGCCGAACTAGGGGAAGCCTTCGCGGGTTAGGTCGTGGGCTTTGGGGTTTGAGTCGGGCATCCAGCGGGGGGTATCGATGCCGTAGAGGACGTCGTCGGTGACGTCGAAAGCGAAATAAAGGCGCTTGCCGTCGTGCTTAACGTAGGCTTTGACGGCGAGATCGAGCGGGTCGGTGACGGGGGAAAAGGTGGACACCCAGCCTTTGACGCCGTCGAACGTATTGGCGTCGGACCACTCGCCGGGACGGAGGACGCCGTCGACTTGGGGCGTTTTTCCGGCAAAGGCTTCGAGGGAGCGCGGGTACTCTCCCGCCCAGCTTATCGTCGACAGAGCCAGCAGAAGAACGTACCGCATCGGATCACCTTTTCTTGCGGACTGGCGCGGGGGCCGGGGCCGAGGCTAGGGCTCGGAGTTCTGTCCGTGCTTTGGCGGAATTTTCGTGGGCCGGGAATTTCTTGATCAAGGCCTCGAACTCTTTTCGGGCCTCGGCTTTGTAGCCGCTTTTGACGAGGGCACGGCCTTTGAGCAGGAGGGCATCCGGGGTTTTCGAATTGTCAGGATAGGCTTCGAGGAGCTTGTCAAAGGCGGCGAGGCTGGCGGTGTAGTCGCCCCGGAGGTACTCGATTTCGCCGATGTAATACTGGGCGTTGGGGGCGAGGTCAGTGTTGCCGAAGTACTTCAAATAATCGACGAATTGGGCGATGGACAGGTCGGCGTTGCCGGAGGTACGGTCGCGCATGGCGGCGGTGTAAAGCTGTTCGGCGGAGGTGCCGGGGGGCGGGCCACCGGCTTGGGGGCTGGCCGGGGTGGCACCCGGGGGTGGGGCCGGGGGGTTGCTTTGCGTGCGAATGGCGCTGGAAAGATCGGCAACTAGGTTCTGGAGCTTTCCGACGCGGGAGGTGAGATCGGCCATCGACTCACGGACGCTGGAGAAGTCGTTCGACATCTGGTCGACCTTCGTGCCGAGACCGGCGACGGGCACGACGAGATTTTTTTCTTGATCCTTCAGCTTGTCGCGGAGGCTGGATTCGAGGACGGCGGTGGCGGTGCTGGCCTTGTTGGCGACTTCCAAGGTCTGCTGCAGGAGCACCTGGATGCCGGCTAACTTTTCGTCCTGGGAGCGCTGCAGGGAGCGTAACTGATCCTGCATTTGCAGGATGTCGCGCTGCATCTCCATAATTTCTTTCTTTTGCCCGTAGACCCCCGGTAGGGCCAAGAGGGCGAGCAGGGCAAATCGAAGAATAAAGTTCATAACCATTCGCGTATAGGAAAACGGGGACGGATGCTGCCATCCGCCCCCGGCTAGTTGTGATTGTTAAAGCTACTGCGCTACGAAGTGCGAACGGCGATTCTTCGACCAGCAACCTTCGCTGCTCTCGGTGCAAGACGGCCGTTCTTTGCCATAGGAGATGGTGCGGAGACGGTCAGCCGAGACGCCAAGCTGAGTCAAGAATTCCTTCGTCGCGGTGGCGCGGCGATCACCGAGGCCGAGATTGTATTCGGCGGAACCACGCTCGTCGCAATGGCCCTCGATGGTCAGCGTGTTGTTAGGGAACTTGCCGAAGATGGTTTTGAGGGCGTCGGCGTTTTTCGTTAACGTGGCGCGAGAATCTTCGCGGACGTCACTCTTGTCGTAGTCGAAGTAGATGTCCTGGATGAGCTTCGAGATCATGGTGCCGAAGTCGTCGGACGGAGCGGGGGTGGCGGGGGGAGCGGCGGGGGCGGGGGCTGTGACGTTGACCGTAACGGTCTCGGTGCTGGTGCCGCCTTCGTTGGTGGCCGTCAGGGTATAGCTGGTGGTCGTCGACGGGAAGACCGAGCGGTTACCGGCGGCGGTGACCGTGCCGAGGCCCTGATTGATGGCCACCGACTGCGCGCCCGTGACTTCCCATTTCAAAACGGCGGCCTGGCCGCGTTCGATGGACGACGGTTCCACGGTAAAGAACGTAACCATGGGCTTCTTAACCGGGGCCTTAACGACCGGCGCGGCTGCGACGGGAGCGGCTGGAGGAGGTGGAACGCCCACCTTCTTTCGGCAACCCGCCGCAAAAAACGAAAGTGTAAGAGCGAGTGCGACTGCACTGGCGCGTTTGGTGATCATCCTAAAAATTGCCTCCTCGATTGTGCTGCGATGCGGTTTTGTTAAAACTGTAAAATCTTTTTGACCAGTCTATTTAGTCCAGACCGGCTTTTCATTCACGCCGGCAGACGTTAACTGCCTTAGCTGTGTTCCGTCGGCCAACATCGACCAGATTTGCGTCGATCCGCCACGGTTGGACGATATCACGATGTGCCGCCCGTCAGGAGCCCAGCTTGGGTTTTCATTTCGGCCAGCCCCTTGCGTGAGTTGCACATAGTCTCTCGTCGCTACATCCATTATGAACAAATTCCAATTTCCCGGTGAGTACCCTCTGGTCCAAGCAAAGGCCATGTGTGACCCCTGTGGATTCCAGGCAGGGTTGGAAGCTTCTCCTTCCCCGGTTGTGAGGCGCGTAACATCCGCACCATCAATGTTCATTTTATATACTTGTTGGGCTCCACCGCGACCTGAAACGAATAATATCTCATTTCCGGTCTTCGGATTGATCTTGGGTTCGACCTCGATGGACCGGGTGTTCGTGAGCCGTTGGAGGTTGCTGCCATCGGCGTTAGCGATGTAAAGCTGGGCCCAACCGCTGGCGGAGGAGGAGTAGATTATCTGCTTTCCATTAGGGGTAAACGACGCGGTGGCGTTCATGGAGGCCCTTTGGTTGTAGAACGGAATTTTGCGTCCGGTCTCAAGAGAATGGATGACGATGGCGGGTCCGCCCCCGGTGAAGCTTGTAAATGCGAGGCGTGTGCCGTCCGGGGAGACGTTCGGCATTGTGATCAGATTTTTATAAAAAGTGAACTGTTTTTGGTTGGAGCCGTCGTAGTCCATCACCCAGATCTCTTTTGAGCCGGACCGATTGGACACGAAATAGATTTTTGAGCCGGCCAAACTTTCGACGCCGAACTGTTTCAAAATATCGGTGGCGAATTCGTGGGCGACCTTTCGGGCACCGGCTTCATCGAGAGAGCCGTGGTAGATTTTGCCGATCACTTGGGCGCTCGACACTTCGGGCTGCTTGACGTTGAAGAGCCAGCCGAAGAGCACCATTTGGTTATCTTGTTCGGCGGTGTAGCCGAAGG
Source organism: Acidobacteriota bacterium (assembly GCA_031412835.1). Taxonomy (GTDB): domain Bacteria; phylum Acidobacteriota; class Terriglobia; order Bryobacterales; family Bryobacteraceae. Next base: position 3,206 of record JANODS010000560.1, read on the forward strand.
CGAGGAAGTCGCTGCTGACGGGCGGATCGCTCCAATCCTGGAGCCACGGGGCGCGGGTTCGATTGGTGGGGTCGTACTGAAGGGGCTTGCGGAAATCTTCGGGACGCTGGGGGATGTTGAGCGGATACATGCTCTTCGGTGCCATCTTGAAAACGCCCGCGTCTTCGATGTCGCGGAACAACGTTTGATTGAAGGTGGCCACGAAGTTGGCGGCTTTGCCGGCACCGCGGAAATCGGGGATGGCGATGGCCGCTTTTTGACCGCCTACGATGCGGCCGACGATATCCGCGCCTTGCTGACCGAAGCCCGCCGACGACGCTAATGCAACCAATAAGGGGAGGGTTATTTTGTTCATCGCTGTAGTTGAAATTGAAATTCCACGTTCGCTGAGTCGCGTTCGAACTCTCGGGGCAAGGGCGGGAAAGGGGAGGCGTCCTGGACCGCGCGTTGCGCCGAATAGTCGAGCGCCAGAATGCCGCTGCGTTGCGACAACTTGATATTACGGACGCTGCCATCGCGCAAAATGTCGAAGGTGACCGAGACAAGATTCGCGGTTCGGAGGTTGGGATCGATGTCGTTGGTGCGCCACTTTTCGGCGATGCGGCGTTTGATCAAATCGGCGTAGGCTCCGAAGCGGTTGCCGAGGGGGGTGCCGGTGCCGATGCCGACGCCGCCGGCCCCGGGGACGCCGAACATGGGGTTCGTGAGCGTGCGGCCGACGGTGGTGGTGAGTTCGTTCGGACGCTTGGGTTCGTTCGGGCGATAGCGATTCTGTTCGGCGGCGACGTCGGCGACGCGGCGTTTTTCGCGCTCAGTTTTTAAAGGGATCGCGTCCGGGTCTTCGCGGCGCTGGGTCTTCTCGGGCTTGGGTTCTTTTTGTTTGACTTCGGACTCGGTTTCGGCTGCGACCGGATTGGGGCGGGTGGGCCGAACCATCATGGGAATCTTGCTGACAGGGGTGATGGCGACGCCTCCGCCGGGCAACGCGTTGGGGTCGCCCCAGGCTTCGCGTTGGCTCATCGGCAGCAGCCCGTAGCCGACGGCGACTCCGATGACGGTGCCGTGTAGAATCAGGCTCCGCAAGAGCGGTCCGCTGGAGCGGGTCTGCTTCGGTGGTTTCATCGTTTCTTGCGTCCGGCCTCGTCGACGGGCTGGGTGACCATCTTCACGTCCAGCTTAGACTGGCCGAGTTCGGAGATGACTTGGGCGATGGGGTCCCAGGGGGTTGCTTTGTCGGCGCGGACGTAGACGGCTTTTTGGCCGGGAAAACGTTTTTTGATTACGTCGGCGACCTCGTTGATATTCACGTCTTTCTCATTGAGGCGCATTTCGCCTTCCTTGCTAATCGTGACAACGGGCAAGTCCTCGGCCGACTGGCGCACTTGCTTCACCTTGGGCACGTCGACTTCGAGGCCGAATTCCATAACGTGGGCGGTGAGCATGAAAATGATCAACAACACGAGGACGACGTCGACGAGCGGGATGATGTTGATCTCGGCCAGGGCCGTGGTGGAGCCACGGAACCGAGATCCGCGACCGCCTCGATTTCCTAGAGAAAATGCCATCGTTTAGCCTTCGTACGCCCGTTCGACCATGTTGAGAAATTCGAGCGAGAAGTCTTCGAGCCGAGCGCCGATGTCGCGAACGGCTCCGCCGAAGTAGTTGTAGAAGATGGCGGCGGGGATGGCGGCGGCGAGGCCCATGGCGGTGGCGACGAGCGCTTCGGCGATGCCGGGGCCGACGGCGCGGAGGCTGGCACTGCCGGCGGCGCTTAAGGCTTGGAAGGCGTCAATGATGCCCCATACGGTGCCGAATAGGCCGATGAACGGGGTGATAGCGGCGATGGTGGCCAGCCATCCGAGGCTCGATTCCAGGTCGCTGATTTCCTCACTGATGCCGATTTGAAGGCTGCGTTCAATGGCGGTGCGATTGGTGAGTTTGCCTTTTAGGCGAAGCTGCCGGTCGACTTCGGCCCAGCCGGCGTCGAAGACGGCGACGACGGGCGCGGTGGGAAACTGCTCGCAGGCGGCGGTTACCGTGGCGACGTCGGGGGCTTTGCGAAAGACCCTGAGAAAGCGGCCGTTGTCTTCGGTGGCTTTCTTCAGCTTCGAAAATTTCTGGAAGACGATGGTCCAGGAGTAAATCGACGCGGCGGCGAGGAGAACCAGGACCGCCATCGAAATCGGCTTCGAAGCACTGACAATGCTCCATAAACTAGTGGGGGCCGAGCCTACGGCGGTAAGTATAAGTACGATCAACAAAGTCTCCAGTCCTCTATTTTAGCGGACGTGAGGCGGAAACAAAAAGTTGAATCATTGTTGGCTTTTGGTTTCGACGGGATAGCCGAGTTCGCGCCACTCGGGGAAGCCGCCTTCGAGCGGACGGACGCGCCCGACGCCGTCGCGTCGCAGACGGAGAGCGGCGCGGACGCTGGAGACTTCGTCGGGACAGGAGCAGTAGAGGACGACTTCGGCACCCGCGTGCAGGGCCATTTCAGCGAGGCCGACGGAGCCGGGGATCCAGCCTTCTTCGCGTTCGAGGGCGTTGCGCAGATCGACGAGGACAAAAGGTTCGCCGGAGTCCATCATCCGCTTCAACTCTTGGGGCAGGATGCGGGCCATGCGGAATTCTTTAAAGAGCTTTCGACGCTGCGCGTACTTGAAGCCGAGGTAGCCGCCGACGACTACGCCGATCGCTAGGCCGAGGCCGACGCCCATGTGGTTGAGTTGCTCGGCGACGTACTCCAGTTGGAATTTGAAGAGCCAGCCGAGGAGGATGTAGAAGCCAGCCCAGAGCGTGGAGCCGAGGCCATCAAGGGCGAGAAAGCGGCCAATCGACATACGGAACAGGCCGGCCATAGGCGGGGCCACGACGCTGAGTCCGGGGACGAACTTGGCGACGACCAGCGTGGCGAGGCCGTACTTTTTGTACGAGGCCTCGGTGTAGCGGACGCAGGAATCGGGTTCGAGGGAGATTTTACAGAGTGTGCGGAGGATGGCGGTTCCTTTTTTCCGGCCGAGATAGAACCAAACGACATCGCCGATGAGGCAGGCAAATACGGCCAGGCCGAGGGCGGGGAGCAGTTCGAGGCGGCCGAGTCCGCTGAGCGCCCCGGCGGCGAGGAGCAGGGGCACAGCGGGCACAGGTAGACCCAATTGTTCGGCCAGCACTGCGGCGAAAAGCAGGGTGTAGCCGTGGCGGACGAGGAACTCGAGCGTGCTATTCAAGACGGTGGATCACCTTCCCATTAAAGACCGTGAGGGCGACTCGCGATTCATGAATCGCACTGGGGGCGACGCGGAAGATGTCCTGCGACAGAATCAGGAGGTCGGCCAGCATGCCGGGCCGGATCTGCCCTTTGATCTTTTCTTCGAAGCTGGCGTAGGCACCGTTGACGGTATAGGCCCGCAGCGCGGTTTCGACGCTGACTCGCTGTGCGGGGAGCCAGCCACCGGCGGGGATGCCGGTGGTCGTTTGACGATTAACGGCGTTGTGAATGCCCCGGATGGGATCGAGACTGATGGACGCCGGCCAGTCGCTCGAGAAGACGAGCCGGGCTCCGGCCTTTTCTAGACTACGCCACGCGAAGGAGTTCGGTAGGCGCTCCGGACCGATGGCGTGGGCCCAGACTTCGACCGTGCCAGGGTCGGCGTGAATGGGCTCCATCGAAGGCATTACGCCCAGCTTGGCGAAGCGGGGGATGTCAGCATCCTGGATGGTTTCGATGTGCTCGATGCGGAAACGCGCATCGTGGGGCCCGTTGGCCTGGAGGGCGGCTTCGTAGCCGTTGAGCGCCATGCGGACGGCGCGGTCGCCAATGGCGTGGGTGTAGAGCTGGAGGCCCAGTTTGTCGGCGGCGGTGGCGGTCGAGTTGAAGCGTTCCTGGGTCCAGGCGGTTTTGCCGAGTTCACCGGGCTTGTTGGAATACGGCGCGAGCATGGCAGCGCTGTGGGATTCGATGACGCCGTCAAGCGCCAACTTTACCGCAGCCACGCGCAGGAGGGGACCGGGATATTTTTGGCGCATGGCGGCCCATTCCTCTAGGGTCGCTACATCGCTGAGGGGCCCTACGTTGGGCGCGATCGCGGTGCGGACGGTCAGCTTGCCGGCTTGGGCAAACTCGTCAAAGAGGGCGATGGTTTCGGTGTCGCCGCTCGCGTTCTGCATGCTGGTGATTCCAAGCTTCGCGAGCAGCGGCATGCCGTCGGCCATGGCTTGAAGATTGCGCGCTTTATCGGGCTGCGGGACGAAGCGGCGGACCAGGCTCTGGGCACCTTCTTTGAGGGCACCGGTGGGTTCGCCGGAGGCGTCTTTGACGATCTCTCCGAAGCCTTTGTATTCGGTCGCCTTGGTCACGCCGGCCACCGCCAGCGCCTTCGAATTCACCCAGGCGGTGTGGCCGTCGTAGGCGCTCAAGAACACCGGACGATCTTTCACGACCACGTCGAGCCACTCCTTCACGGGCAGCTTGCCCCCGGGGAAGCAGAGATACTCCCAGCCTCGCCCCTTAACCCAGCCGGTCCCCGGATTCTTGGCGACAAACTCGCCGACGGCGTTCTGAATTGTTTCCAGGGTGCAGATTCCGGTCAGGTCGATCTCGCGCAAGCCCAGCGCTCCGCCGATGAAGTGGAGGTGAGCGTCGTTGAACCCGGGCGTGACTAGGCGGCCCTGGGCATCGATAACGGTCGCCCCCGGAGCGGGCTTTACTTCCGCCTCGGTGCCGACCGCCACGATCTTTTCGTCGCGGATCAGGACCGTTGTCGCCCATGGCTTCGATTCGTCGCCGGTCCAGACGCGTCCGTTCCGAATCACCAATTCCGCCGACCAGGCCGAGAGCGCCGCGAGAAAACAACACAGAAGCTTCATTTTTTCCAGTGTGCCAGATCCCGACGAATATACTAGGAAGATGTCTCCGGAAGTCATGGAAAAATACGAGGTCGTGATCGGCCTTGAGGTTCACGTGCAGCTCAGCACGCGCACCAAAATCTTCTGCTCTTGCCCCACCAGCTTCGGCGCGCAGCCGAATACGAACGTCTGTCCGGTCTGTTTAGGCCTGCCGGGCGCACTGCCGGTGCTCAGCCGAGGGGCCGTGGAATTGGGCATGAAGGGATCCACCGCGCTGAACTGCACGGTGCAGCCGGAGTCGGTTTTCGCGCGGAAGAACTATTTTTATCCGGACTCGCCGAAGGGTTACCAGATCTCGCAGTTCGATAAGCCAATCGCGCTGGCCGGATATTTGGACGTGCTGGTGCATGGCGAGACAAAGCGGGTCGGCATCACGCGGGTGCACATGGAGGACGACGCGGGCAAGTCCATCCACGATGGGTTCAAAGACTCGGATCGCTTCACGTACGTGGACCTGAACCGTTCGGGCACGCCGTTGATCGAGATCGTCAGCGAGCCGGATATTCGCAGTTCGGACGAGGCGGTGGAATACCTTAGCGAAGTGAAACAGGCGATGCAGTTCGCCGAAGTTTCGACGTGCGACATGGAGAAAGGGCACTTGCGGTGCGACGCCAATGTCTCGATGCGGCTGAAGGGCGCGGAGAAGTTTGGGACCCGCGCCGAGGTGAAGAACCTGAACTCGTTTCGGTTTCTGAAACAAGCGATTGAATTTGAGATGGTTCGTCAGGTGGAGATCCTCGAATCCGGCGGCCGGATTATTCAGGAAACACGGCTGTTCAACCCCGACCTGGGGGAGACGATTTCGATGCGTTCGAAGGAAGAGGCGCACGATTATCGTTACTTCCCGGAGCCGGATCTGATCCCGCTGCGGATTAGCCCCGAGTGGTTGGCGGCGGTGACCGCGTCGATGCCCGAACTGCCGCAAGCGCGGCGGGGGCGGTTCGCGTCCGGCTATGGGCTAAGCGCCTATGACGCCCAAGTGCTCACGGTGACTCGCGAGATTGCCGACTATTTCGAGAGGGCGGCCAAGGTCTGCGGCGACGCCAAGCAGGCCGCGAATTGGGTGATGGGCGATTTGGCTGGGATGCTGAAAGCCGATGGGAAAGAGATCGAGGATTCCCCGATTTCGGCCGAGCATTTGGGCGAATTGATCAGCCTGATCATCAAGGGCGAACTATCCGGGAAATTGGCGAAAGATATTTTCCCGAAGATGTATGCGACCGGTGATGCTCCGGGCGTGATTATGGAACGGGAAGGGCTGAAGCAGATCAGCGACTCGGGGGCGCTGGAGAAGTTCGTCGATGATGTGTTGGCGGCGAACCCGAAACAGGTGGAGCAGTACAAGGCCGGCAAGACGACCGTGATCGGCTTCCTGGTGGGCCAAGTGATGAAACTTTCGCGCGGCCAAGCGAACCCCGGGACCGTGAACGCGCTGTTCGCCGAGAAGCTGAAGTAGACCGCCATGGACGCCAGCCCATGCCGCTTATCAATCATCTGTTTTTCACCGAGCTTCTCGGACTTCGGGTCTACGACCTGAAAGGCCGCCTACTGGGGCGGATCCGCGACGCTGCGTTAGTGCCCCGCGTTGACGCCATTCGTGTAGACCGATTTCTGTTGGGCGGAGGGCCGGCTTGGCTGACCGTTCGCTATGACCAAGTGGACCGCATCAACCTGGAAGGGCTCTGGCTTCGCGATGAACAACTGACCCCGTACCATCGCGACGAGTACATGCTTCGCATCGGACGCGACCTGCTCGACCAACAGATCATTGATGTCGATGGGCGGAAGGTCGTGCGCGTTTCTGACGTGACGTTCAATCTCGACAACTCTTCTGGCTGCGACGAACTGCGCATCGTCGAAGTGGACATCGGCTTGCGGAGCATGTTCCGCCGTGTGACTCAGGGGCTGTTGCCGCGTCGGTTGATTCGACGGCTGATGATGCCGATTCCGCCGAACTCGATCAACTGGCAAGTCTGCAACATTGTCGAGAGCGATCCGCAGCGGCGGCTGCATTTGAACATCTCGCACGACCGGTTGGAGCACCTTCATCCGGCCGACCTCGCCGACATCGTCGAGGCGCTGGGCCCCGAGGATCGGGAGGCCATCTTTGAGTCGATCGACAGTGAAGTGGCCGCCGACGCTTTGTCGGAGATTTCGCCCGAAATCCAATCGAGCATTCTGGAATCGCTGGACGAAGACAAGGCCGCGGACATCATCGAAGAGATGTCGCCCGACCAAGCGGCGGACGTGCTCGGCGACCTGGATCAGGATACCTACGACGCCATTCTCGAAGAGATGGAAAACGAACCCAAGGCTGAGGTTCGAGAGCTGCTCGAACACCGAGAGGATTCGGCAGGCGGCTTGATGACCACCGAATACATCACGCTGCCCACCGAGGCCACGGTCGCCGACGCTATTGCCGCGATCGCTTTCAATGTGGAGATTATCGACAACCTGAACACGTTGTTTCTCGTCGACGCGGACGAGCGGCTGACGGGGGCCGTGCCGCTGGCCCGACTGTTCACGGTGGCCGGCTCGGAGCCGCTCGCCGCCTTGCAGGCCGAGCGCCTGCTGTCGGTGCCGGTGACCGAAAAGCAGGACCGCATCACGGAACTTTTCGACAAATACAACCTGCTCACCTTGCCCGTTCTTGATAAGCAAAAGCGCCTTGTCGGGGTGATCCAGGCCGACGATATCATCGCCCTTCTGAGGAGCCTATAGACCGTGTTCCAACGACTCAAGTACCACATCGCGGTCTTCTTTTCGGTCAGCGGACCGGGCTTCATCACGGCCGTTGTCGACAACGACGCCGGCGGTATTTTCACCTACTCGCAGGCCGGGGCCAAGTACGGCTACCTGCCGCTCTGGACACTGCTGCCGATCATGGCGCTGCTGATTGTGACTCAGGAGATGACGGCTCGCATGGGTGCCGTGACGGGCAAGGGGCTCTCGGATCTCATCCGCGAAGAGTTCGGCCTGCGCACGACGTTTTTCATGATGGTGGCTCTGGTGGTCGCGAATCTTACGAACGTGATGGCCAACTTCGCGGGGGTCGCG
>JANODS010000561.1:0-2459 GCA_031412835.1 Acidobacteriota bacterium
GGTGGTGTCGATGACGGTGACGCTGTTGGAGCGGGCGTTAGCGACATAGAGTTTCTGGGCGGTGGGGGTGAGGGCAAGGCCATAGGGCTCGGTGCCGACGGGGATGGTGCCGATGATGGTGCCGAAGGCCAGGGTGGTGCGGTCGAGGTTTATGACGGTGACGGTGCCGCTGACGGTGTTGGCGACGAAGGCGCGGGTGCCGTCCGGGGTTAGGGCGATGCTGTTGGGTTCGGTGCCGACTCTGACTTCCGCGATGCGCTGGTTGGTTCCGGGGCGGACGTCGAAGAAGCTGACGCTGTTCGAATCCGGGTTGACGACGCCGAGGACGGCGTCGTCGGCGCTGAGGGCAATGGTTTGCGAACTGGTGGGCCCGGTGAAGCGGGTGTGCCCGGAGGCGCGGACCGCGGGGGGTTCGTTATTCAGGTACAGGGTGAGCGCGGCCACGGGCAGAGACAGGATGGCGGCTCGGGTGATTCGGCTGATTCGCATCGCGACACTCCAGGGGGGTAATTTACAGACTGGTTCAGTGTAAACGGAAATGATCCGAAAAGTTGTCATGATTTGGTAAGGAAGTTGTCAAGAGTGGCGAATGGCTTGGATTTGATAGACTACCCGTTAATAGGAGTTGTCTATGATGCTTCCCTTTCGTCTCTGTTTATTGACGAGTGCTCTCGCGTGTGCTTCCTACGGACAGGCGCTGAATGGCACGATTCTCGGCTCAGTCGCCGACGCTTCTGGCGCTTTGGTGCCGAACGCCAAGATTTCCGTTCTCGAACTCAACACGAACCTAACGCGTTCGGTGCAATCCGTTGAGTCCGGGAACTACACGTTTCCCAATTTGCCGGCCGGTCTCTATACGGTCTCGGTAGAACTCGCGGGCTTTCGCAAGTCCGTCCGCGAACGGGTGGATGTGACGATCAACTCGACCACGCGTATCGACTTCCAGCTTCAACCCGGCCAAATCACCGAGCAGATTGAAGTAACCGCCGAGGCTCCAGCGCTGCAGACGGACCGGACCGACACGGGCCGGAGCATGGACCAGCGGCAGGTTTCCGAGTTGCCGTTGACGCAGAACCGGAATTTCCAGGGGCTTGTGAATCTTGTCCCTGGCGCGGCGCGGGCGCAGCGCAACCATTCTGAGTTTTTCAACTCGAATGACTCGATGCAGTCCCGCGTGAACGGACAATCGCGGTTGGCAAATAACGTTCAGTTTGAAGGGGTCGACAACAACCATCGGACGGGCCTTCTGACGGCGTATATTCCGCCGGCGGAGGCGATTCAAACCGTGGACATTACGACATCGAACTACGAAGCGGAGATGGGCCGCGCGGGCGGGGCGGTGATGAACGTGACGATCAAGTCCGGCACGAACGCTTTCCACGGCAGCTTGTATGAGTTCAATCGGGTGAGCGCTCTGGCGGCTCGGCGTACCGATCTGCTGATCAAGCCCCCTATCACCTATAACTACTTCGGCGGCACGTTCGGCGGGGCAATCATTAAGGATAAGACGTTTTTCTTTGGTGATTATTTGGGCATTCGGGATCGGCTGGGCAAAGGGCACCGGTTTACGATTCCAACGACGGCATTCCGGGCGGGCGATCTATCGCAGTCGCCGACGACGATTTACGATCCCGCAACGGGCAATCCGGACGGCACAGGACGTGCGCCGTTCGTGGGCAACATCATTCCTGCTTCGCGCATCTCGCCGATTGCGGCGAGACTGAACGCGCTGCTGCCCGCGCCCACTACGAGCAACACCACCGGCGTAAACTTCGAGGGCGGCACGGTTCGCAAGAAGGACACGGACGGCTTCGACGCCAAGGTAGACCACAACTTCAACGAGAACAACCGCGTCAGCGTCCGCACTTCCTACCAGAAGCCGACCATCACCGACCCACCACTGTACGGCGCGCCCGGCGGCCCCGCCAATGGCGGATTCGGCGGCACCGGCGTTACGAAGACGCTCTCGGTTGGTTTGAACGCGACGCGCGTGATCTCCCCAACTTTGATCACGGAACTTCGCGTAGGTCTGAACCGTTACCGAAACGACGCTTACGCGACTGACTATGGCACGAACGCGTCGGACGCGGTCGGCATTCGCGGAGTGAACATCTCCGACCTTACCTCTGGCTTGACTAACATCGACATTCAGGGGTTCTCGAATCCGGTGGTGGGCTACTCGCTCTCGCTGCCGTGGATTCGATTTGAGACCAATTGGAACTTTGTCAACAACTGGACCAAGACCACGGGCAAACACACGATCAAGTTCGGGGTGGATTTCCGGTTCAACCGCGACGGCTTGCTGCAAACTCAGGTTTATTCGCTGCGCGGCCAGTACCGTTTCCGTTCGGGCCAAACCGGGCGCAACGGCGACCCTAGTCAGGGCTTTGCGAATGCTTACGCGGCATTCCTGTTGGATCAACCGAACGACTATGGCCGGGACTTGCTTTCGGCGTTCC
>JANODS010000562.1:0-4046 GCA_031412835.1 Acidobacteriota bacterium
CTTCGACTGGGACAGTATCCTCCACTGGGCCCCTCAACAAACCAACATCGGCGACCGCTGGGGCCTCTCCCGCGAAGTACTCAAGGACGCCATGTACTCCGTCTCCGGCTCCACCATCCGACAAGGCTACGCCGCCTGGCGAGCCATGGTCGTCTGGCTACCGGCATTCTGGTACACCGCCCTCCTCGCCGTCGTCCTCGCACCCCGGCCCGCCGTCGTCGCCCTGTTGCTCTTCCTAACGCCTCTATCCAACCCCGTGGGCGAAGCGATCTATCGCTGGGTCGCTCGCAACCGTCACCGCTTCGGCGACCAGACCTGCGCTCTTCCCGCTCCGCCCAAAGGCTAATCCCGCTCTACGAACTCAACACCCCGTGCAGCTTCTCATTCATCAGGTCTTTCACGTATAGCTTTAGCTTCTTCAGCCGAGCCTCCTCGACCTGATCACTCTCTGAAAGCCACTCCTGGCTCTCCAGCGCCGTTACACGCCGGTCCAACTCCGCATGCTTCTGGGCCAGCAGTCGATACTCCTCGCTGGTTGCCATCAGTTGCGCTTTCATCTCGTCCTCGTTCGGTAACTCCATGAACTCGGTTCCTCCTTTTGATAAAAACAGGTAACCGCAACCTACTCCTTTTTTTTCTCCATCACAAGGGCATCCTCCACCGGCCCCGCATAGTACCCCCTCCGCCGCCCCACCGTCACAAACCCCAAAGTGCTATAGAGCGCTATCGCCGCGACGTTCCCTGCCCTCACCTCCAAAAACACCGTCCCCGCCAGCGCCGTCTCCAACAGCCGCCGCCCCAATCCCCGCCGCCGATACCCCTCCTCCACCTCCACCCGCAACAACTCGCTCTCCCCTGCGCCTAGGCTCCTGACCGCCGCCCAACCCCGCACCGCCCCCTCCATCTCCACCACCCAAAGCTCATACCCCGCCCACTCCGCCGGCACCTCCTCCGCCCTCCCCCGCCGCACCATCACAGCAACTCCTCCCATATCTTCTTCTGCTCCCGCCCAATCGCCTCCCACCCAAAGTGCTCTATAGCACTCGCTTCCGCCCGCCGCGCCATCGCCTCCCGCCTCGCCCCATCCCGCAGCAGCATCACAATCCCCTCGGCCAAAGCCGCCGCCCCCTCCGCCACCCATACGCTCTCCCCATGCCGCAGCCCCAGCCCATCGCAGCCACACCCCGTCGCCACCACCGCCCGTCGCATCGCCATCGCCTCCAGCACCTTCAAGTTCGTCCCCGCCGAAACCAACGTCGGAGCCAACACCAAATTCGTCGCCTCATAAAACGGCACCACGTCCCCCACAAACCCGTGGAATTCCAACCCCTCCGGAATCGCCGCATAAAGCTCGGGCCGCGGCCCCGCGATCACCGTCAACTCCGCCTCCGGCTCCGCCCCCTTCACTAGCGGCCAAACCTCCTCCCACAAAAATCGAAACGCGCTCACGTTTGGAAAATGCCGAAACGAACCCACAAACAACACTCGCTTCCCCGCCCTCTCCGGCACCGCCCGAAACCGCTGCAGGTCCACCCCGTTCGGCAACACCCTCACCCGAGCGTCCCCCAACAAAGCCGCGTCCTTCTCCGCCATCGCCACCACCCGCCGAAACCGCCCCACCGCCGCCCGCTCAAACCGCCGCCATCGCCAAGCGCTCCATCGCGCCCCCAACTGCTCATACAAATCGAACGTCACATCGTGCTCCACCAGCACGTCCCCACGATATTGCCCCAAATACGTATACTCCACCTGCAAGAACCCCCACTTCTCCCGGTCTGCCGCCAACCGCGCTCGCACCGCCGCGCTCTCATACTCCCGCACCTCCGGCGGCAATAAACTCGCCCACCGCGGCTCGCGATACCGAGGCATCTCAAACAACACCGCCTCATGCACCAGCTCCATCACCGGCCCCGCATTCTCCGCGCTCCCCGGCTCCGCAAAGCAGTAAAACCAAACGTCGAAATCTTTGGCCGCCTCCCGCAGCAACGAATAGATTCGCACCGCCCCCCCATGCCCCAACGGCCATGGAAAATACGGCGACAAAATCGCCACGCGCGGCCGGGCTCCCAACGGCCGCCCCGCCAACGTCACACTCGTCACCGCCTGCTGACTCCGCTCCCGAGCCCAAGGCCACCACCAAGGCCGCAACCAAATCCGGTCCAGCGCCACCCCCCTGAAGAACAACAACGAAGCAATCGCCGTCCGTACCCGCAAATGGTGCCGCTCCCCCCGTTCATTAAACGCCAGCATCTTCCGCGGAGCCGCCTGAAACACCAGCCAACACAACGGGTCATCGCCCAACAAAAACGGAGCCAACCCAATCCGTCGCGGACCCAACTGCATCCGCAACTCCACGAGCGAAGGCGCATGCAAAACAATCGGAGTCCCAAACTCCATCGGTTCGTAGAGCGAAACCACCAAGTGCTCCCGCCCCGGCTCCAACGCCCGAATCTCCTCGTACATCGCCCGCACCCGCTCCACCGGCCCCGAAGCGAAGTGCACCACCACCGCCTCCGCCTCGTACCCCAACAACTCCCGCAGTCGTCCCCTGATTCCCATCCCTTACTCGCAAGTGCTATAGAGCACTAGGACGCCCAACAACGGCAACCCCGCCGTCACCCAACACACCGGATCAAACCCGTACCGGTCCACCATCCGCCCCACTATCGGCGACGTCACCGCCTGCATCAACGCATAGGCCGCCGTCAAACTCGCCACCGCAAACCCCGCCCGTCCCGCCCCAAACAGATCCAGCGGCAACGCGTAAACATTCACGCTCAAAATCAACGATCCCAAAAAGCTCCCCCCAATCATCACCGCCGCCCACGGCGCACTCGGCATCAGAGGCACCGCCGCCGTCGCCAACCCCAGCACCACCGCCCCCACCAATGCCGCCCGCCGCCGCGCCGCCGCCGCCCCCATCCCATTCCTCATCCATCGAAACGCCAACGTCCCCCCAATCAACCCGCCCCCCACTGCAAACACCGGCGGCAACCAAGCCCACTCCACCGTCCCCCACGTCTTCACTAAAAATGCCGTCGTCCACGAACTCCACAACGCATACGCCGTCATCCCCAACCCATTCGCCACCAACACCCCCCAATAAGCCTTCTTTCTCAACAACGTCCCCACCGCCTCCGGCACCTGCGTCACCGCCTGCTCCGGAGCCCCCTTCGTCACCATCCACATCAACGGAATCCACAAAAACCCCAACAAACCCGGCCCCAAAAACGCCTGCCGCCACCCAAAATATTGCGTCGCCCAGTTGATCCACAGCGGTGCCAGAATCATCCCTAGCGAAATTCCAATCTGGTTACTCGCCGTCCCAAACGCCCGCTCCTCCGGCGGTAAAAACGTGCCAAATGCCTTCCCCGTCGCCGGTATCCCGCCCCCCTGCGCAAACCCCAATAGCATCCGCAATCCCACCAAACTCCCCAATCCCCCCACCCAACTCATCCCCACCGTCGCCATCGACCACAACCCCACCGTCAACGCCGACCCCGCCCGCAATCCCATCCGGTCCAGCGTCAATCCCAACACCGTCGCCCCCAACGCATAGATCACCGCGTAAGCCGTAATCAAATACCCAAACCCCTCATAGCTCAACGCAAACTCTTTCCGGATCACCGGCTCCAGCGCCGCAAACAACTGCCGATCCAAATAGTTCAACGTCGACGACAATACAAAAATCGCCACCGCCACCCAACGCGCCTCTATCCTCAATCGAACTTCACCCGCGTCACTTCCTTCGTCTTCCCCAAATACTCCACCGTCACCCCCCGCACCGGCTTCTGCACCCCACAGGTCAGCTTGATCTCGCTCGACCCCTCGAGCGTCAGCTTCGACAAATCCTTCACCACCAACCCCGTCAACTTCTTGTCCTCCCCTCTTACCTGCAACCGCAAAGTCCCCCCCACGCAATCCACCCTCTCCAACTTGCCCTTCGCCTCGGCATCCCCCGTCGGCCCCGCCCACCACGCCTCCACCTTCCCCATCACCGGCGCCATCCCCGCGTTCGCCCTGGCCTCCGCCAACCGAATCCGGTT
>JANODS010000563.1:0-8886 GCA_031412835.1 Acidobacteriota bacterium
TGGCTAAGACAGCGAAGTGGCCACCGTGGCTGATGACGGCTTCGCGGCGCTGCAGGGCATGTTCGCGCAGGGGGACGATGAGGCGAGCGAGGAGTTGTTCAGTGGCGAGGACATCGCCGATGGCTTGATGGGCGTTGACGAAAGGGATGCCTTTGCCGGCACAAATATCGCCGAGTCGGTAGGACGGCAGGCTCTGGAAGCGGCGGGTGATTTCGAGGGTATCGAACCAGCGGGATGGGAGCGCGTGAGAGAGCTTTTCGCGGCGGAGAGCGGATTCCACCGTGCGGATATCGAACACGAGATTGTGGCCGACGAGGACGCAGCCTTCGATGAACTGGGAGAAGGCTTCGAGGGCTTCGAGGGGGGGGATGCCGTTGGCTTTGAGAAAGGCGTCGGAGTAACCGTGGATGTGTTCGCTGAGGCCGACGGGGCCACGGGGGCGGACGTGGTACTGGAGGCGGGCTTGTTCGCCGTCGGCACCGGTGCGGACGGCGGCGATATCGACGATTTCGTTGTCGGTGGTATCGGTGCCGGTGGTTTCGGTGTCAAAGACGACGACGCGATTTTCGGCCCAGGCGTCAAGGAGAGGCTGGTAGGGGTCACCGTGTTCGTAGGTGAGCGAATCGGCGAAATCAGTGAGGCGGAGGCAGACGGCCCGGGGGAGGGTGCGGATCTTTTCGAGGGTGGCCGGGCCGATTCCTTTGGGGGGGCGTTGGAGGACGCGGCGGAGGCTGTTGCCATCGTACGGGTTGCGCATGAGGCGAAGGTGGGCGACGGCGTCGCGGACTTCGGCGCGATGGAAGAAGCGGTATTGCTCGGCCAGGAAGTGAGGGATTTCGTCTTCGACGAAGGCGGTGGAGATCTCCATGGCGGCGTTGTTGCTGCGGGTGAGGATGGCGATGTCGCGCCAGGCGCACTGGTCTTCAGCGCGGATGGCGATGGCGCGTCGGGCGAGCCAATGGGCTTCGGTAGCGGCGGTTTGAGCTTCGTGGAATTCAACCGGGGGGCCGGGTTCAGTGGAGTGGCATTCGAGGGTTTCAGTGATGGCGCCGGGGCATTGATGAATGATTGTGCGGCAGACGTTGAGGATATGTTCGGTGGAGCGGTAGTTGCGGACGAAGTGGATTTCGCGGACGGGGGCGAAATCGGCGCGGAAGATGTCGAGGATTTTTTTGGGGTTGGAGTGGCGCCATTCGTAGATGGTTTGGTCGACATCGCCGAAGAAAGCGAGGTGGCGGGTGGGGCGGGCGAGGGAGGAGAGGATGGCGTATTCGGGGAGGTTGGTGTCCTGGACTACGTCGACCTGGATCCAGCGGAGACGGTCCTGCCAGCGGGTGAGGGCGAACTCGTCCTCGTTGAAGAGATGGCGGACCATCGAGATGAGGTCAGCGAAATCGACGGCGTGATTGGAACGGATTTCACGTTCGTAGTCTTCGAAAATCTTCTTGACGGGGAAGGCTTGGGCGCGGCTCGTGTTTTTGAGATTGACTTTGTCGAGTTTGGCGCGGAAGTACTCTTCGTAGTCGGTGTGGATGAGGCCGAGTTTGGCGTCTTGGGTGACGCCGGAGAGGAGGCCGGAGAAGCGGTCGTGGTCGTAGTGGTCGATGACGATTTGGCGGTTGACGCAGACGCGGAGGAGGGCTTCGCGGCAGTCGTCGTCGTCCCAGATGACGAAGTCGCGGTCGATGCCGAGGAGTTCGCTTTCGGCGCGGCAGATGATGGCGCAGAGCCCGTGGAAAGTGCGGGCTTGGATTTTTTGGGCGGTGGTTCCAAGGTCGGTTTGGAGGCGTTCGCGGATTTCTTTGGAGGCGCGATTGGTGAACGAGACGCAGAGGATGTGTTCCGGGGCGACGCCGGAGGCGATGGCTTGGGCGGCGCGGGCGACGAGGGTTCTGGTTTTGCCGGTGCCGACGGGGGCCATGACGAGGACGGGTTCGAAGACGGCTTCGGCGGCGGCGAGTTGTTCGGGGTTTAGACCTTCGAGCAGCGAGGATTTCACAGTCACAGGCTATCAGGATGCATCTCATAACGAGAAAGCAATGATCGAGATTTTCACTCTATTTTCGTTTCTCTTAATTCTTTGGTTGGTATTGGTGGGCAGAGATGCGCTGCTGGCTTGGAAGATTAAGCGGCGTCGGCGGTTCATGGATGCGATGGTGGGGCGATTGGCGGGGCAGGATTTGCAGCAGGCTTTTCAGGTGTTGGGCTATCCGCGGGAGATGGAGACGGGGAGCGGCGGGACGCAGATGTGCGTTTGGAAGGACCCGGAGGAGACGGCGATACCGGAGACGCCGGAGTTGTTGATTGTGACGATTGTGGCGGATGCGGCGGGGACGATTACGAAGGCGGGGTGGGAGACGCGCTAGGAGTCATCGATGGTGGGGTCGAAGTCTTCCAGTTCGGCGGCGTTAGCGGAAAACTTTTTGAGGGCTTTGCTGGCGGCACCGGGGGAGAAGCCGGCGTAGACGAGCTTTCGGAAGGCGCTTTGAAGGTTTTTGGGATCTTTAAAATGGGTGGCGGGGTCGGGGACGCGGATTTTTCGGTTGAGGTGGGCGAGGGCGAGGGCGACCTCGTCGACGGCACCGAAAGTTTCGGTGATGGTGGCTTCGGCGACCGCCTTGGGAATTTGGCGTTGGGCGAGTTCGCGGCGGACCCGTTGGGGGCCGAAGAGGCGAAGGTCGCGGCGGCCGTGGGCGTAGGATTCGGCGAAGCGTTCGTCGTTGAGCAGGCGGGATTCTTCGAGGCGGGCGAGGATGCCGGGGATTTCGCCGGGATCTTCGGCACGGGCTTCGAGTTTCTTTTTGAGTTCGGCGACGGTGGACGACCGGCTGCTGAGGGAGCGAAGAGCGAAGTTCATGAGGGCTTCCCCAGAGTAGAGTTTCGACACGGCGCGACGCATGGTCATATAAAAATAGTTTGCAACAATTTTGGGAGCGGCGAACGTCTTTGGTTACAGAGACTGCTGTACACTAAAAACGAGGTTTTAACATGGACGAAGACAAGCGCATACCTTATTTCTTTCTGGGCATTGGCATTGGCGTGGCGGTAGGAATTCTCTTCGCCCCGACTTCCGGGGAGGAGACACGAACGCTACTCCGGTCAAAAGCCGATGAGGGCAAAGATTATCTAAAACGGAAAACGGAAGATTTGCGGGAGCAGGTTGTCCGTAAAACTGACGATTTGCGCGAGCAAGCAGCCGAAGTCGTCGATAAGGGCAAGGTAGTCATTCAGAGGCAGAAGGAGCAAGTCGTGGCCGCTGTCGATGCTGGAAAGCAAGCCTATCGCGATGCAATGCGGGATGATTCCGGTATGGCTGCCGATTAGTAAGTGAATATAACCGAAGCTGATACCTCCGCCTTATGAACCAAGAAACTCTACTCACCGTCATGACCGTATTCGTAGGGATTACGGCCATTTCCTTTGTCGTGCAAGCCGTGGCGACGATGCGCATGGCAAAAGCCGCGATGGACTTGAAGAAGACTGTAGATGGATTTTTGCCGAAGGCGGAGGCGGCTTTGTCGACGGCGCAAAAGACGCTGGACGAGTCTCGCGAACAGATTAGCGGGATCACCAAACGGGCCAATGAAATTTTGGATTTGACGAAGACGCAGCTTGTGAAAGTGGATTCCTTGATAGAAGACGCGTCGGGTCGGGCGCGGGTTCAGATGGATAAAGTCGAAGGTTTGCTGGACGACACGATCTCGCGAGTGCAGAGCACCGTGACGGGCGTACAGACTTCGATTGTTCGACCGTTGCGGGAAATTAACGGTGTGGCGGCCGGGGTACGTTCCGCCGTGGCACACTTGCTAAAGGGTTCCCCGGCGAATGTGGCGCAAGTTACGGCAGACGAAGAGATGTTTATTTAGCGGCTTTTGGCTGCTGTGGACGGCGGGCGTAGGCTTCGGGGCCACGGCGGCGGAGACGGCGGCACTCTTGCGCGAGGCGTCGTTTGACGCGGGGCGCTGCTATCGGGTGCGGGATTTAAGTATTCTGCGCGACGATGTAAAGCTATTTTTAACCGATGGTTATTTGATTTTGGCGAAGCCGGTGGCGGGGGCTCCGCTGGCGGCGTTTTTCAGCGCGGAAGCCGAGCAGGGGGATGGGGAGTTGTTGCTGGTGCCTCCGGACGCGAGCGAGCGGTCGGCGCTGGCGCACTATACGCAGACGCCGACGTTGAACGAGCACTTCAAGGGCGCTCTGCTGCTGTTTACGGATCGCACGGGCGCGGAGATCGAAGCGATGATCGCCGAGCGGCAGTTACAGCCTTCGGCAGAGATGGGGGCGCTGCTGGCGGGGCAGTGGACGCCAACGCTGCGGAGCCTGACAGGGAGCTTTGAGACTCGGCTGATCGAGGACATCGCCGGAGGGATCGACCCGGAGAAGGGGCTGTTCTTCGCGGCGCTGGCGAAGACGCGGTTTGGGAACTTCGACGTGATCTTCGACCCGCAGGCACGGGACGAAGTGACCGTGGGCCAATTGACCTATCGGAACAGTCGGAGCTATTACGACATCTGGACCAGCTTTCCGGCCCGGCAGACACGGCTGGGCCGGGCGGCGGCGCGGGAGCTGGATTTCGAGGTTCGGCACTTTGCCATTGAGGCGGCGTTGGACGCGGGTCTGCAACTGAAGGCGACGACGAAGGTGCGGATTGTGATGCCACCGATTGCGGCGCGCAAGCGAACCGGGGCGCTGCTGGCGTTTGATATTTCGCGGCGGATGCGCGTGACGGCGGCGAAGATTGATGGGCAGCCGGTGGAGATTTATCAGCGCGAGAATTTACGGGGCAGTTTGCTGCGAGGCAGCGACGATGAAGCGTTTCTGCTGAGCCCGGCGGCGGCGCTGGCGGAGGGTCCGCATGAGGTGGAGATCGAGCACGAAGGAAACGTGGTTTACGCGGCGGGGAATGGCGTTTACGCGGTGAGCGCGCGAGGGACTTGGTACCCGCACCATGGCACGCAGTTTGCGACGTATTCGATGGCGTTTCGGCACGCGCGCAAGCTTACGGTGGTGGCGAGTGGAGAAATGACGGGGGAGAAGGCGACGGAGGATCCGTTGGCGGTGGTGACCGAGTTTGGGTCAAAGGTGCCGCTGCGCTTCGTGGGTTTCAACGTGGGCGAGTATAAGCGATCGACGGTGGCAAGAGGCGGATTGAAGGTGGAGATGTATGCCAATCAGGCGGTGGAGTCGGCGTTGACGCCGCGGCGGCAGGAGTTGCTGGTGGCACCGTCGTTAGGGCCGATGCAGCGGGGACCGGCGCGGCGAGGGATGGAGACGATTGCGCCGGCCCCGAGCCCGAGCCCGGCGCAGGCGATTGCGCGGTTGGCGGGAGAGGTGGCGGATGCGTACGAATTTTTGGCGGCGAAGCTGGGGCCGCCGCCGTTGAAGACGCTTTCGGTGTCGCCGATTCCGGGGACGTTCGGGCAGGGTTTTCCAGGGCTGATTTATCTTTCGACGCTGTCGTATTTGGATCCGCGGGATCGGCCGGCGTCGACGGATGACGCGTATCAGCGGGTGTTCTTTTCCGACATTCTGGTGGCGCATGAGGTGGCGCATCAGTGGTGGGGCAACCAGGTGGCGAGCGCGAGTTACCAGGAGGAGTGGATGATGGAGGCGCTGGCAAACTATTCGGCGCTGATGCTACTGGAGAAGAGGAAGGGCACGAAGGTGTTGGATCAGGTGCTGGACGGGTATCGGCAGCAATTGCTGATTAAGACGACGGCGGGGAATACAATCGACTCGGTGGGGCCGATTCGGTTGGGGTTGCGGTTGGAATCGTCGGAGGCGCCGCAAGCTTGGCGGATGATTACGTACGAGAAGGGGACGTGGATTTTGCACATGCTACGGCGGCGGCTGGGGGACGCGGCGTGGGACCAGTTGCTAGCGAAAATTGTGAGGGAGTATCAGAGCCGGAAGCTGAGCGCGGCAGGATTTTTGCAGGAAGCGGCGCGGCTGCTGCCGAAGGGGGATGTGGATCCGAAGCTCGAGAATTTCGCGGGGACGTGGATTAGTGGGACGGGGATTCCGACGTTGAAGTTGAGTGGGAGTAAGGTGTTGGGGCAGGGGACGATTGAACAGAGCGAGGTGGACGAGGAGTTTTCGGTGGATGTGCCGGTGGAGATTGTGTATCGGGGGGGGAAGACGGAGACGCGTTGGATTCGGACGGACGGGGCGAGTACGCCGTATCGGCTGAAGCTGAATGGGGTGGCGGTGAAGGTTACGCTGGACCCGCAGAATGCGGTGCTGGCGACGAAGGGGCGGTGAACTAGTCTGGACGCCGCATGCCATGCGGGAATGGATGCGGCGTCCAGATATCTCTTGTTAGGAAACGAGAGAATTCTTCGTTAGTATAAATGTTTCTGAAACAAAAGCAAGGGAAATTGTTTAAGGAAAAATCTAAGGTAGTAAGGTTATCTTGACCCAAATGGGCTATTGCCATTTTTGACTTAGGGGGGCAGGCTTTGAGTAGGACTGAAAATGGCGAAAGAAAAACGACTGACTCGCCGCTTGGCGGTGGACCAAAAGGTTGGACTGCGTTGGGCGGAGGCTTGTGGCCGCGAGCGCTCGGTGCAAGGGACCTGTCTGGACATTACGCGGCGAGGCATGGCGGTGTCGGTCCGGGAGCGGATCCCAGTGGGGACGCACGTCCATTTGCGGGAGAAGGAGCTGCAACTGATCGGCACGGCGATTGTCCGGAACCAGCGGGAGCAGAGGGGCTGGTATCAGACGGGGCTGGAATTTTGCGGGGCGCTGTTGACGCCCCACGAAGTGCTGCACCGTCTAGAGCACGTAGGCGTAGAGGACGGTCAGTAGGCCAATCAGAGTGGCGAGGAAGACGCTGTGACGAAGGGTGAAGCGGAATAGCTTGGCTTCGTCGGCGGCTTTCATTCCCGTTGCCGCGGCGGCTACGGCGATGCTTTGCAGGCTGATCATTTTGCCCATGACGCCGCCGCTGGAGTTGGCCGAGGCCATCAGGACGGGGTCGAGGCCGAGGCTGTTGGCGGTGACGACTTGGAGGTTGCCGAACAGGGCGTTGGCGGAGGTATCCGAGCCGGTGAGGAAGACACAGAGCCAGCCGAGCATCGCCGAGAAGAAGGGGAACGTGGGGCCGGTAGAGGCGAAGGCGAGGCCGAGGGTGGCGGTGGCACCGGAGTAGTTCATCAGGAAGGCGAGGCCGAGGACGCTGGCGATCGTGAGCAGCGAGAGGGCGAGTTGCTTGGTGGTCGTCACGAGCATGCCGCCAAATTTTTTCGGCGACACGCCGAGGCAGAAGGCCGCGACGATTCCGGCGAAGAGGCAGGAGGTGCCGGAGGCGGAGAGCCAGGAGAAGGCGTACATGGCGGCGTAGGGGGTCGGCTTGGGGACCGTGGGGGCGATACGCTCGACCATGTTGTGGAGGCCGGGCCAGGGGATATTGATGGTGTAGGTATTGAGGTAGGCTTTGACATCTTTCTCGCCCCAGATGAGAACGAAAACGACGAGGAGGAGGTAAGGCAGCCAGGCGCGGAAGAGTTGGGCACCGGTGTAGTGGACTTTTTCCGGGGCGGCGGCACTTTCGCCTTCGAGGCGGAAAGTATCTTTCGGCTTCCAGAATTTGAAGAGGATGACGAGGGAGCCGATGGCGGCGAGGGAGCTGGTGATATCGACGAGTTCGGCACCGAGGAAGTTGGAGACGAGGTATTGCAAGCCGGCGAAGGAGGCCCCGCAAAGGAGGGCGGCGGGGAGGACGCCTTTCAACGCCCGCCAGCCGCCCATGACGAGCATGAGGTAGGACGGGACAAAGAACGAAAGGGGGGCGCAGAGGCGACCGACCTGGGCGCTGAGTTCGCGCACGGGCAGGCCTGTCGTGAGGGCGAGAGTCGTGACGGGGATGCCGATGGAACCGAAGGCGACGGGGGCGGTGTTGGCGAGGAGGCAGATGCCGGCGGCGTAGAAGGGTGAGAAGCCGAGGCCGGTGAGCATGGCGGCGGCGACGGCGACGGGGCTGCCGAAGCCGGCGGCGCCTTCGATGAAGGCCCCGAAGGCGAAGGCGATCAGGAGCGCTTGCAGGCGACGGTCCGGGGTGAGATTGCCGATCGAGTTTTTGACGATTTCGAAGTTGCCGGTTTCGAGGGTGATGCGATAGAGGAGGATGGCCGAGAAGACGATCCAGCCGATGGGCAGCAAGCCGAACGCCGCCCCATAAGCGACCGAGCTGAAGACCGCCGGGGCCGGCATGCCGTAAGCGAATAGGGCCACGGCGATGGCGGTGGCGAGGCCGGTGAGACCAGCAAGCCAGGCCGGTTTGCGGAAAACGCCAAGCATTAAAAGCAGCGTCAGGATGGGGAGGCCCGCGACTAGCGCGGAGGCGGCGAGGTTACCGCCGATGGGGAGATAGATCTGTTGCCACATGAATTGGACCTCAGTCATTGTATGCGCGGAACGCGATACACTGCTTGGCTTGACCCTGACCATTCTCGATTACGGCATCATCGCGCTGTACCTTTTCTTCGTTCTTGGCATTGGATGGACGCTGCGGAGCAAGGTCGCGAGCGCGGACCAATTTCTGATTTCGGATCGATCAACGCCGCTGTGGGTGACGAGTTTGGCGTTTGTGGCGGCAAACTTGGGGGCACAGGAGTTCATCGGGATGTGCGCTTCCGGAGCGAAGTACGGCTTGATGACGGCGCACTTTTATTGGGCGGGGGCGATACCGGCGATGCTCTTCGTCGGCGTTTTTATGATGCCGTTTTACTACGGCAGCAAGGCGCGGTCGGTGCCGGAGTATTTGAAGCTGCGGTTTGACGAGAAGACGCGGGGGCTGAACGCTGTTAGTTTTGCCGTGATGACGCTGTTCTCTTCCGGTGTTTCGATGTATGCGCTGGGGCTGCTGTTTCAGTTGATGTTGGG
>JANODS010000564.1:0-2286 GCA_031412835.1 Acidobacteriota bacterium
GCTCATACCCGCCGTTCGGCAAGCCATACACTGCGGCCATCGGCGCATCGAGGGTTGTCCCCTTAAAGCTGTCCGCAGGTTTTACGAAAAAGGTGAGGGCAGCGACCCTCTCCCGGGCGCCCTCGGCGGTTTGCAATTTCACGCGCAAAAATCCGTGATAGGAGCCTTCGCGGAGACCGTTCGGCGGGCGTACGTCGATACCGATGCTCGATTTTCCGGGGAGCGTACCCGCTGAATTCGACAGACTTACATCCCAAGCCGTCGAACCGGTGGACTGGAAAGCTACAGCGTAGCCGATTGGTGAGGTGGAATCGTTATGAATTTGTATTGACTGTGCCGGTGCCTGGGGCCCACCCGCGGCAGCGGAAAAGGTGAGATGGCGGGCGTCGATGCGGACCTCGTCTTCAACTCGGAGTTGGCCCGCAAAAGAGACGGGGGCCGTAATGGTAAAGGTGGTCGCGAAGAGTAAGGTACCCCGACCGCTGCCGGAACCTGCCGCGAAAAGCCTATTTCCATCGACGGTCTTGCCGGTGACGCGGAAAGGGGTATCGATCTCCAGTTGCGGATAGCGCGGGTCACGAAAGGGCGCAAAGTTTCCGGTCAGCGCAACGTTTCGGCCATCTTCGCGGGCATCCACGGATTTTCGGGCTTCGAGGGCATACGTTCCGGGCGCGAGGAGTTCAAAGCGTACGGTGCCACCGGCACCCACAACGGGCTTCGGGCACGGGTAATCGCGTCCCGGACCGCAGACGGGTGATCTCGCAAAAGATACTTCTATTTCTTTTACGTCCGCGGGACCCGCCGTGAGGCTTCCGGCCAACAAGAGGCCCAAGAGACCGACGAGCATTGCATCAAAACTGGATTTCCGCATTTCAGTTTGTTGTGCGCGGAGGGTAAACAACGCGGGGCATTAATTATTGTTAATTTGCCGAATCATATGCCCAAGGCATATGCTCGTTAAGCGCAATGGCTCGATCAAGCGATTGCCCACCCTCAATGCACGACGTTTCAATTCTGCTCGACCGGGCCGCTCAAGGCGATGGAAGCGCCAATCCGGAGCTGTTTGCCGCTCTTCACACGGAACTGCACAGCCTAGCGCGTTCTGCGATGCGAGGCGAGCGGAAGGACCATACACTACAGCCGACCGCGTTAGTCAACGAGGCGTTTCTCCGGCTGGTTAAGAGCCCCATCAGTTGGGAGAGCAGGGCTAAGTTCTTTTCGGCCGCGGCGCGGGTGATGCGGCGTATCCTGATTGAACATGCCCGGGCGCGAGGAGCGGAAAAGCGCAACGGGGAGCGACAGAAGTTAGAGTTTCAGGAAGCAATGGCGCTAATTGAAACGGATCCGGAACAGCTCCTTTCGATTGACGGCGCGCTAGAAAAATTAGCGGAGTTAGATCCTCGGGCGGCTCACGTGGTGGAGCTCCGTTTCTTTGTTGGAATGAGCGTAGAGGAGACAGCGAAAATCCTCGCTTTGTCGGAACGGACGGTGAAGCGGGACTGGGATTTCGCTAGGGTGTGGCTTGAGCGGGAGCTTCGATCGTTGAGGGCGGAATGAACCAGCGAACCGGCGGGAATGAGCAGAGGCGTTTGCTTCGTATCAAGCAAATCTTTTCGCAGGCCGCCGAGGCGCCGTCGGCTTCGCGAGAGGCGATCGTAAGCAGCGAGAGCGACGGGGACAAGGCGCTTGCGGAGGAAGTACAACTCCTGTTGCGGCTGAGCGAGGAGGAGGGTTTATCGCTGGATCGCCCTCGGCGGCCGGGGGCGGACATGTTTGCAGAGGGCCCGCCCGCGCGCCACACTTCCGGTGAACTGCTAGAGGGACGATTCCGGATTGAGCGGTTCGTTTGCGCGGGTGGAATGGGAGAGGTCTACGCGGGGGTTGATATTGAAAACGGCGCCAGTGTGGCCCTGAAGTTCATGCACGCGTTGCCGGTAGGGCACTCACAAGCTCTGGCCCGCTTCCGTCGCGAGGTGGAACTGGCGAAAACGATCAACCACCCAAACGTCTGCCGCACGCTCAGCTCCGGTGGTCCGCCCGAGGAACCCTTTATCGTGATGGAACTGCTCGAAGGCGAGACGCTGGCCCAGCGACTCGCCGACAAGGGGGCGATGACCCCGGACGAGGCCCTTCCGGTCGCGTTGCAGATTTGCGAAGGTTTGTGTGCCGCTCATGCGGCAGGGGTACTCCACCGCGATTTGAAGCCGGGCAACATAGTTTTGGCGGGAGACCGGGTTGTCCTCATCGACTTCGGCCTGGCCGCCGCGATCGATCACGGTACTTCCC
>JANODS010000565.1:0-1883 GCA_031412835.1 Acidobacteriota bacterium
TCGCCGGGGCGGGCGCGGCGGCTGGACTTGGCGCCGTGAAATGGCTACTGATCGTGGGTGCGATTGGCGGGGCGGCGGCGGGCGCGGGAATCGCGTTGAGCAACGGGGGAGGGACGCCGGCCAGACCGAATCCGACCGTGATCGCGCCGGGTACTCCGACGGTGGGAGCTCCGCGATGAATCGGCGATTGTTTGTAGCGGGGATGGTGAGTGCGACGGCCCGGGCGCAGGTGGGCGGGTCGGTGTTGGGTTATGCGTTGGACGCCGAACGGCGCGTGAGGCCGTTGGTGGGCCCGGCGGGGAGCGCGTACTTAGCGCAGCCGATGGAGGGCGGTTCGGCGTTGCGGGTTTGGGCGGGCAGCTATGGGTTAGATGACGATGGGTTTGTTTACTACGGCGCGGGGATCGAGGAATTGCGGCGGTTGGAAGCGGCGGGTGGGGGTTGGCAAGAGGTGATCTCGGCTGCCAGGCCAGAGGTGGCGTTAGTACAGAATGGTTCGCGGGTGGCTCGGTTGCGGGGCGGTTCCGCCGATGGTGCCGTTGCGTTGGGGTTTGCGCCAGTGCGGCTGGCGCTGAGCGCGGATGGCGAGCGGATGGTCGGTTCCGATGCGGAGCATTGCGCGGGATGGTCGGCCAATGGCCGGCAGTTGTTCCAATACCCGATCGCTGGGATTCGAGCGCTTGCGGTGTTGCCGGCGAACGGCGGCTTCTGTGGGCTTGCGGAGACGCTGTTCCGCATCGAGGACGGAGGGCAGCGAGAGGAGTACGGGGCGGTGGCGGGCACGGCGATGGCGTCGACGGCGGATGGAGCGGCGGTGGTGGTTTTGGATTCGGAAGGGATGGCGGTAAGGACGCTCGATTTGGCGACGCGCACGTGGCAAAGCTGGGAGTTGCCTTTAGTGGCGCGGGGGTTGCAGCCGCTGCGGGACGGCCGGACATTTGTGGTGATGGGTGACGCCGGCGAGGCGATCTGGACGTTGGCGTTGCAGGGGGCTGAGGCCCGCTGGGCGCAAGTGCCGATGGCGATGGGAGGGCGGAAATGATGCGGTCGATGCGGGTTTTATGGGCTGGGCTGGCGATGGGGCTGGCGGCGTATGCGTTTCCGAATCCGGACGGGAGGTGCCTTATCGTTACCGGTGCGGTGTTGCCGGACGCCACCCAGTTCGTTGCGCGCAGCTACCCCATTCAGACCACTGGCTGCGAAGTGGCTCAAAGATTTCTCTTCGTCGGCGGTTCCCTGCCTCCGGGGATGTCATTTGATACCACTACCGGAACGGTTTTCGGGCAACCAACGGCGACCGGCATTTATGCCTTCTCGGTGCGGTCAATCGACAGCTTTGGACAGGCCCCGAGCCAGACGTTTATTCTGCGCGTAAATAGCCCGATGCAGATCCAGCGTCGAATTTTGGCGTCGGCGGGCGGGTCGGGCAGTACATATTCGGACCAAGTCGCGGTTTCGGGCGGAGCTGCGCCATATTTTTTTAGCCTGACGGGAAGCTTGCCGCCCGGTTTGACGTTGAACCCGTCGACAGGTGCAATTGCCGGCGTCGTGGGTGCTGGCTTCGTCGCTCCCGCCAACTTTAGCGTGTCGGTCTCCGATTCTAGTCAACCTCCTAATTCCGTGGTGTCCGCGTTTCAGATTAGTCCAAACACTACGCGGCGAATCTCCACTTTGACTCTGCCGAACGGCACTAGAAACTTGGCCTACAGCAGCGCGATTGCGCTTTCGCCTGGCTTGGGCGGCACGTATTCGGTGGTCAGCGGAGCTTTGCCGACCGGCTTGACGGTGAACCCGACTTCGGGCGTCGTGAGTGGTACTCCGACGGCAGCGGGCTCGTACTGGTTTACTTTGCAGTCGCAATTGATTTCCGGTGGTACCGTTTC
>JANODS010000566.1:0-12291 GCA_031412835.1 Acidobacteriota bacterium
CACTGTGAAATATCCGGCGCAAGCCACATCTGGAAGGTCATCGGTAAGCCGTGTGCGGGAAAACCGCACGCACGGTTTGAAAGGGGATTATGGAGACGGGCTGGCGGTCAACGCCAGTACCGCGCCATAATCTACCAATGCCCGTGGCAACGCACAACGTCGCCGGACCAATTGCGACGCTCGCGTCCGCTAACTTCGCCGCCTCGGTGCGCGAGTTCGTGGCACACGACGCCTTCGTAAGTAATCCAATGAACCGTGATGGCCGCGGCATCAATGGTGACCCCGACGTGCTGGGATATGACAAGGAGATGATCGTCAAAGGGCACATTCAACTCAGCGATCGGCCCGGTTTCGGCATACAGTTGAACGAGAAGCTGATCAGCGAAAAGTATTTGGTGGAAGGCGAAAAGATGTGGTCCTAGCGAGCCGTAGGCACGCATTACCCGGTGATTTGGGCATGTGGTGTGCGCACTCAATCCGTCAGGAAACTTCTTCCACTTGAGGCTGTATTGGCAGAAGCAGAGATCCCAACCAACCCGTGCGCTCAGAGTGCCATGCAAAATCGACTTCTGCAACCGTTGCTGGTAGAGATCGATTGACGCAGCGAGCGTCCGCAAATCGCCCGTCTTCTTCCTGGAGCGGACACCGGCTTTAATTTGATCAAACTGAAACGTACTGCCGGGGCCGCGCGAGTTGATAACGCCGGGTGAGTCTCCGTTCCGGCCATTTTTTCTTCCACTGCCCTCATGCAGCGATCCTCTATCACCGGCCCGGCCAACTGACAGCCCTCTCGAACTGACAGCATCGTGGATCCGGCAGCAATTCCGCCGGAAAGGTAGATCCGCCGATAGTTTCACACTCGCCTCCATTTCATGAAGAGCGAATCAATCGCGTACACTGCCAGGGATCCGTCAACTAACCCGCGTCCGGCCAGCCGAAGAGCCGGCCTTCGAAATTCCGCAGTACCGTTCTGCCATCACCGTTAGAGGCGACGCGATAGTCGGGCAGCAGCGGCACCTTGCCGCCTCCTCCCGGCAGATCCGCGACGAATGTCGGGATCGCGAAACCGGACGTGTGGCCCCAGAGAGACTCCATGATTTCCAGCCCGGCTTCCAGGGGCACGCGGAAATGGCTCAGCCCAACGGCCATATCGCAGCTATAGAGGTAATAGGGGCGGCAGCGGAGCCTTACCAGCGCGTGCAGCAGGCTGCGCATGACAGTTGCGCAGTCGTTGACGCCGCGGAGTAGAACGGTCTGGTTTCCGGTCGGAATGCCGGCGTCGATAAGGCGTTCCATTGCTTGCCGGGTCGCCGGAGGAGTGAGCTCGAGCGGGTGGTTGAAATGCGTATTAACCCAGACCGGGTGGTAGCGGCGAAGCATCGATACCAGCTCCGGCGTGATCCTCTGAGGCATCACGACGGGCGTACGCGTTCCGATTCGAATGATTTCCACGTGAGGGATCTGACGAATACGGGCGACGATTTCTTCGATGCGCTCGTCGGTCAATCCGAGCGGTTCGCCGCCGGAGATCAACACGTCGCGGATTGCCGGCGTGCGGCGGATGTAATCGAGGGCATCCGACAGTTGGGCCGGATCGTTGCCGCTCTGGTCTCCGACGATCCTACGACGCGTGCAGTAACGGCAATAGAGGGGGCATTCGTGCGTGACCAGTAAAAGGACGCGGTCGGGATAGCGATGAACTAGCCCGGGAGTTGGAGAGTGGCTGTCCTCGTCGAGGGAATCGGGCGTCTCGCAGTCGGCGATCGAGAGTTCCTCTAGTCGCGGGATGGCTTGCAGCCGGATCGGGCAGCGTTCGTCGTGCGGATCGATCAAGGTTGCATAGTGCGGCGTGATGCCGAGCCGGAACATCTCAGTGGATCTGGCGGCCGCCTCCCGCTCGGCGGGCGACAGCGGGAAGGTGGCGTTCAGTTGCACCGGGGTGGCGACGCGATTCTTGAATTGCCATTTCCAGTCGTTCCACTGCTCATCGTCCACGTTTGCCCATGCCGGAAACTCGTTCCGATGCCGCGGCTCAGAAAGCATAGGCATCGATCATATCGCAATACTGGGGGTGTGCGTCTCAAAAGTGACCACTAGGCGGCATGCTCGGCCCAGAAGTCCTCAAACTTGCCACTTAGACGGCAACATCGAAGGGCGATGATTCGGTTGGCGCCGTCGACGGTCCAGAACATGCCAGACTGCTTGAGCCGAGCGCCGATGAGTGCTTTGCAGCCGGCTTCAATGACGCCGGAGCCGATGAACAGACCCTGTCCGCGAAACTTGGGGTAGCGCATCTTTTCCGTATTTCGTTCGAAGTATTCGGCCTCGTTAGTGAGTTTGTCGGCGAGATCAGTCCGCTCGATGGCCAACGAGCGAAGGGTCGCCACAATCGATTCGATGTCCCCGGCTTTCAGTCGATCGATGATTGCAGAGGTCCAACGCAGGCGGGCGGCTTCATCACCAGGAAACAGAAGCCTGGAAACCTTGTGAACGTGTTCGGCGGCGTGGTAAAAGTCCACGATAAGAATCGCACCAGGGAATTGATCGGCGGCAAGATTCCAGATCCAGATGGCGCCATCGCCAATGATTACTTTGATCTTGGCGCGGCTCCAACCACGTTGAAACGCCTCCCGGTAGATGCGGCGGGCAAATTCCTCGGCGGTCTCGATGGTGCCGGTGTAGGTAGTGGAATCGGGGTCTCGAATTGGATTGCCTTCTTTATCCACACCGGAGGAAGTGAAGACACAGCCGAGTTTTACTTCGCGCGTCCGTGCCGGCTGGCCCTCTACTTTGCCGGCTCGGCCTTGTAGTTCTTTCTTGACGACATGAATGCCGGTGCCGTCGCTCTCGACATAGAGGACTGGAATCGGGGTTCCCATGGGAATCGGCAACTGCAGTTGAACGCTGCGCTGAATTTCGGCTTGTTCGATGCGGATGATCTCGGCTCCGATCTGCTCGGCGTGACGTTCCACCGACTTGGTGCTGAGCTTGATACCGGCCAGCAACTCGATCTGTTCCCGCGCCAAGTCGAAATTCGAATCGCTGCCCGCCGCCGCCGTCATACGCCGGACTCCCGGCGAGAAGTCCTGATTCTCCACGCCCAGTGCGGCATCCACCGGATTGGGGGCATGAGAGCACTGGACGCAGACGAAATAGGGACGCTCGAAGCGGATCGGACCGACGACGGTGACAAGGGGCTTACAGCGCTGATCCTTGTAGCGGGCCGTTTGACCACAACGGCAGGGAATCGTCCTCTGTTCGGGCACCCCCTGACTGAGAAGGCGCGAGAGAACGATTGCACCGACACGATGCATACCTTCGCGAACTAACGTCTCAACCGCTTCCATGTCGATTTGCCCGGTCCTCCGGCGGTCGGCAAAAATTTGAGCCGTGAGGCGGCTTATTTCGCGGAGGACTTCCTGCTGGATCGCTTCGAGAGTTTTTTTCCTGTGCGGGCCGTTCGTCCGGTTCGGTTGGCCGCAGTTGGCAGATCTGGGCGTTGACTTCCACAAACTCCTTGTGGAGGCCCTGGAGGTTGCGGAACTCTGCAATCTCGCGCTCCGCTTTACGCATCGCTGCCGGGTTGGGCAAGGATTCGGTGACAGTCTTGCCATTCACCTTGTAAGTGAGACGAGGATTCGGACCGTGGCCCGGGTCGTTGGGCCGATGACAGTGGCAGGTGGGCTTGCCGCAGCGGCCCGAGGTGGGAGTGATGGAACCGGAGCGCAGGTCGCCCAGGGCAGCGATCTCGTCGGCGATCTGAGCGCGCCGCTGTTGAAGGGAGTCGAGAGACGTGGTTGGTTGCATGGAAGATCCTCCTTGCCTAGCGTACTATATACGCACGGATGATTGAGACAAAAAAAGAAAACCAGAAGATCGTCACTTCTGCGATGCGCACCCCAATACTGGACAAAGCTGGCGGCGCCGGAGAGAATTGGGAACGATGCGGATTGCCATCTTGCACAACCCGCGGCCAGCCCAGATTCCCGAGGGGATGCCGGAGGATTATTTCGAGGAGTTCGACAGCGAGGAGACAATCGCAGCCATTGCGGCGGCGCTCGAGGCCACGGGTGTCGAGACGGCGCCGGTGGCCGCGGACATCAACATGCCGCTGGTGTTGCGCGATGGCGGCTTCGATTTTGTTTTCAACATCGCGGAAGGCACGGGCCGACGGTCGCGGGAAGCCGTGCCTGCGGCAGTGTGCGAACTGCTCGGGCTTCCCTACACGGGGTCGGACGTTCTAACGCTGGCAGTGACCCTGGACAAGATGGCCACGCGGCGGATGGTGTCGCCCGAGGTTCCGGTGGCGCGGGCGGTACTGGTGGAGGTGGGAGACGGCTGCGCGGGGGATCTGGCCGGGCTGCGGTACCCAGTAGTCGTGAAGCCGAACGACGAGGGATCGAGCAAGGGGATCCGGCAAGAGTCGATTTGTGAGAATCCCGCCGTGGCGGAAGTGCGATGCCGCTGGCTGCACCAGCAATACCGTTGTCCGGCGCTGGTGGAGGAGTTTCTGCCGGGCTCCGAAGTTACGGCCGCCGTGAGGGGGAACGGCAACGCCGCCAAAGTCTTGGGGATGATGGAGATCGCTCCTGCGGAGGAATCGCAGGAGCCGTTTCTCTATTCTCTCGAAATCAAGCGCGACTGGCGGCGCCGGGTTGTCTATCGCGTTCCTCCACGCCTCTCTCCCGAGACACTGGCGGCGATCGAGGCCTATGCGCTCACCGCCTATCGCCTGCTCGGCTGCCGCGATATCGCGCGCCTGGATTTTCGGCTGGATGCCTCGGGGCAGCCGCGGCTGCTGGAGTGCAATCCTCTGCCGGGACTGAATCCGGATTCGAGCGACCTTGTGATTCTTTCGCGCGGGCTCGTGCCTTACGCGGCGCTGGTGCAGGAAATCCTGCGGGATGCGATGCAGCGGCAGGCAGTTGCGGTGAGCACGCATTCGTGATTTGATAGTGAGGCACTGGAGGATACACGTTGATCATTTCCGCAAGCTCGATCCTACAAAAACTCCGCCTCCAATACGGCGCGACCTTGGAACCGTTGGACCAAACGGGAGGCTGGTACAAGGTGACAGGGGTACGGAATCAAACCGGAGATCGTGCAATTTACCTGGCGCTGAAACCTGTCTGGCGAGCGATCGCGGGTCAATTCTGGGGGCAATGTGCCCTGCTCCTCGCCAGAAGCGGTAGGCATGCCGGCGTTTGGGTGCACGTGTGGCCGCCGTCGGAGAATCAGTTCGAGGCCGGGCCGGACGAGGTCGCGACCCTCGATTATTGAGCTCCCATGAAAGTCCTGATTCTGCACACACTCCCGCCCAAGGTTTGTGCCGCGGACCGGAGGGAGTGGGAGTTCGATCTTCAATACACGGTCGAAGGATTGGCAGGCGCGCTCCCCGAGGCGGTTACCGCCGCGGGGTACGGCGAGCCCGCCGAGATCGCCGGACTGATTCACTACCACAAGCCTGATGTGGTGTTTAATCTCTGCGAAGCGCCGCTGGGCCGCCCCGACCTCGAAGCGCACGCGGCGGCGCTCTTCGAGTGGATGGGTGTTCGCTTCACGGGCTCAAGCAGCCAGACTCTGGCGTTGTGCCGGCGCAAAGACCACACCAACGCCGTGCTGGCGGCGCACGGCGTGCCGGTGCCGCGCACCGGTGTTTTTCCGTGCATTGTGAAGCCGGCGGATGAGGACGGCTCGGCGGGCGTGCATGCAGATTCTGTATGTGAACATGCCGCTGCAATGGAGCGCGCCCTAGCCCGGTTGCCCGGCCCCGTCGTCGTTCAGGAGTTCCTGCCGGGGAGAGAATTTTCTGTGACGCTATGGGGGCGCCACGAGCCTGAGTTCGTTGCGATTGCCGAGATGACTTATCTCAACGGCCTCCGCCTGGTGACTTACGAGTCGAAGTGGGATCTTTGGGGTGAAGACTTCGCCAAGACCGTTCATTATGGGCTTGATTTGGATCCGGCGTTGCGCGACGGCATCGTTTCGGCGGCCCGCGGCGCGTGGCGAGCGACCGGTGTGCGCGGTTATGGACGGGTCGATATGAGGCAGGATGATCGGGGCGAGGTTCGCGTCATGGACGTGAATCCCAATCCCGATATCGGCCCATCGAGCGGGACTCACCGCGCGTTGGGAGAGGCGGGCTGGACGTGGGAGGAGTTTGTGAGGAAGCAGGTCGAATGGGCTTGACTATTCGTGGGATCGTGCCGGAGGATCGGGACGATGTTCACGAGATGCTGGCTGCTTGCGGAGCGTTCAATGCCGAGGAAATCCGCGTCGCGCTCGAAATGATAGATGCCGCGGAGAGCGAGGAGTATGCGTTGTTCGGCCTGGAAGCGGAGGGCTGTTTACGGGGCTATGCGTGTGCCGGAAGGGCGCCGTTGACGCGGTCATCCTGGTACTTGTATTGGATCTGCGTGCATCCTGACGCGCAGGGCCGCGGGATTGGCCGGGGGCTGCAGCAGTGGGTGGAACAATTCGTGCGTGAGTCACAGGGCGATCGCCTTGTGGTGGAGACGAGCGGGCGTCCGGATTATGCGCGGACGCGGCGTTTTTATCAGCGCGCGGGCTACGAAGTGGTGGGCCGGATCGCTGACTTCTACAAGCCTGGCGACGACTGCGTGATCTACTGCAAACTCGTGGGGGGAGCGGCTTGAGCCTGACGATTCTGAATCCCGGCGCCCGGTTCGAGTGTACGTTCGGCCGCGGGTGCGAGGGCGTCTGCTGCCGTAATGGCCGCCCACCCATCGACCGGGAAGAGATCGAAGCCATTGACCGCAGACGGCAGGAGATCGAGTCGATGATGCGGCCGGAGGCGGCGGAGGCGGTGCGCCAGGACGGATATCTGAGCAGGCGGCGCGCCATGGGGGAGCGGATGGCGCGGGTAGTGCGGGGTTGGTGCGTGTTCTACAACCAGGGCTGCGTCCTGCATCGCCTGGGTGCGCAGGAAGGCAACCCGTTCCGCTACAAGCCGTTCGCGTGCGCGGTTTTTCCGCTGTCACGCGACCAGCGGGGACGATGGTACGTCCGGCAGAGAGGCTTCAAGGGCGAGAAGTGGGATCTTTTCTGCCTGGACCCGGCGGCAAGTCCGGCGCCGGCGCTGGAGTCGTTGAAGCCGGAAGTCGAGTTGGCGCTGAAAACAGTGGAGTAGGACGGATTCCTTGTGGTCCGTAATAACTCTATCCAGCGTTACGCCGCCTGTGTGTAGCCAATACCCGGTGATGTCCTAGAATCAATAGGTTGGAATCGAGGAGCAGTGGTCTGACCGGGCGCGGCGGGCCATGGTAAAAAGGTGAGTTCATGCTCGAATTCACCCTCTCGCTCCTTGCCGCTGTCCGCGTCTTCTTTCGCTGCCGAAGCGATATCGCTCTCGAAGTTCTCGCCCTCCGCCAGCAACTCGCCGTGTTCAAACGGAAACGGCCGCGCCCAAATCTAAACTCGTCGGACCGGCTCTTCTGGACGATGCTCCGCCACTGTTGGTCCCGCTGGACGGATGTCCTTGTGATCGTGAAGCCCGAGACCGTCGTCGGCTGGCACCGTGCCGGTTTCCGCTTCTTCTGGCGTTGGCGTTCCCGGCCCCATGGTGGTCGACCGAAGATCACCGATGAGATCCGTGTTCTGATCCGACGCTTGGCCGAAGAGAACCCCGATTGGGGCGCTCCCAGAATTCACGGCGAGTTGCAGAAACTGGGATTCGTCGTTTCCGAAAGGAGCGTTGCTCGGTATTTGCGAGGTATTCGGCGGCGCGGCGACGCAGCCAAGCGCTGGCTGACGTTCTTACAGAATTATCGCGAGGCGATTACCGCTTTCGACTTCTTTACAGTGCCGACAGTGACATTCCAGTTACTTTACTGCTTCTTCGTCATCGAGCATGGGAGGCGCAGAATCCTGCACTGCAACGTCACCTCTCACCCGACGGCAGAGTGGGTTATACAACAACTGCGCGAGGCCTTCCCAGAAGGGCCTGGCCGGTGACCATCCGTACCGATTCGTTCTCCACGACCGGGACAGCATCTTTTCCCGCGAACTCGACAAGGCGCTAACGCGGCTCGGAGTACGCGTTCTCCGCACGCCGGCGCGGGCGCCGACGGCGAATGCCTACTGCGAAAGTCTCGGGGGCAGTCTTCGCCGGGAGTGTCTGGATTTCTTGAATCCGCTCAACGACGGCCATCTGCGGATCATTGTCAAAGAGTGGGGCCACCATTACAACCGAGGCCGGCTTCACCGTTCGATAGGGCCGGCCATTCCGGAACCCAGTCAGTAGAGCGTTCCGGCCAGTGACCACCGGCACAAGATGCCAACCGGATACCGCGAAGGGAACACACCGGTCCTTGGCGGCCTACATCACGAGTATCGCCTCATCCAGGAGGCCGCTTAGACGAGGCTGCGGGACTCAGACGGAATTTCCGCGGACCACAGGAGGCCAAAACCGCAGCCATCAGCAGACGAGTTATCACCATGGAAATCCTCCGGGCTTGGAGGCGAAGAACATCAAAAGTTTCCCGGCTTACCAGCGGCATCGTACACTGAATGCGTGGTTGCCGCAATTCTGCGGTGGCTGTCATGTCAAGGCAGAGTGGAGGCGTAAGTGAGAGTGTTTCCCGGATTGTTGTTGCTGGCGGGGCTTACCGTATCCGGTGCGACCGCACCGGAAATTACCATCGAAATTAAAGACTTTGCCGCTTTGCCGATCACGGGAGCCGTTGACGGAGTGGGCAATAGCGCGGGACTCCTGGCGAGGGTCAACTTTCTACGGGAAGAGCCTTCCGGCTCCAAAAAACGACTGTTTGCGAACGATCTGAATGGTTCCCTGTATGTGTTTGACCACGTGACGAAACAGTTCAGTGAGTATCTGAACCTGAACGGAGCCGGTGATCGCAAGGGTTTATTCCACCGGACAGTGATCGACAACTTACTGGCCAGCGGATTTATCAGTTTTGAGTTTGATCCTGATTACGCTCGCAACGGCAAGTTCTACACTATTCACTTAGAAGACCCGACTCTTTCCGTATCGCCCGTTCCGGATAACAGAAATTTCCCCGGACTGAAGCTCGATAAATACGCGGTTACGCCACCGATTCGAACCTTCGGCGATACTCAGGCCGAGTCGGTCTTAATGGAGTGGACGGATACCAATATCGCGAACACCACATTCGAGGGAACCGCGAGAGAGTTGATGCGACTTCAGTATAACGGCCGCATTCATCCCATGGGCGACATTGCCTTCAACCCGACAGCCAAGCGTGGCGATCCGGATTGGAGAGTGATGTACGTGGCCTGCGGCGATGGCGGTTCGGGAGAACAGAAGACTAAAATTCGCCATAATCCACAGCGCCTGGATATGCTGGTGGGCAAAATCCTGAGGATCATTCCGGACTTGAAGGAGCACCCGGCTTCCAGTACCGTCAGTGAAAATGGTCGCTACCGGATTCCGAACGACAATCCTTTTGCGGCCCTCAACGGGGCGCGCAAAGAGATTTGGGCCTATGGCCTTCGCAATCCTCACCGCCTTACCTGGGACGTGGATCCGTCTGACCCGAAGAATCCCCATCTGATTACCTTGGTGATTGGACTGCGAAGCTGGGAAACGGTGGATATCATTCATAAAGGGGCGAACTATGGTTATTCTGAGCGCGAAGGGCCACAACAGCTCAAGGCGGACAACACCTTGACCGCGGTCCCGGACGAAGACAAGATCCCGGTGCGCATTGACGAAACGGCAACCCAGGGCACAGTCACTCCGCGCTATCCCGTAATTGCCTACAGCCATGTGCGCGGCGTGGGCGGCGATGCCATTGCAAGCGGCTTCGTCTATCGGGGCAAAGCCATTCCCGAATTGCGCGGCAAGTTCCTGTTCGGTGACATCACCACCGGCAAGCTTTGGTGGGCTGACTTCCGGGAAATGTTGGCCGCTGACGATACCGATCCTAAGACGATGGCGGAGATACATGAACTGAAAGTGGCCCGCAATGGCGAGGTTTATAAAAACATGGCCGCCATTATCGAGTCTGAATATCATAAGCGCGGCGGAAAGGCCGAACATTTGCCTGGCTTCGGACGCCTGCCCGGGGGACGCTCGGATATTCGCTTTGCCGTTGATGCGGCTGGCGAGTTGTATATATTAAGCAAGAGCGACGGCGTGATTCGCGCCGTGATTGGAGCATCGGCAAAATGAGAATAACCCAAGTTGTATTCACGGGAATTGTGCTTTCCGTATGCGTGGCCATTCTCCTGTCCGCTCCTCCGGAAAAGGCCGATCCGGTAGCCGGGAAAGCCATCTTTCGGGAAAAATGCGCCGAATGCCACAATGCGGATAATAAGGAAACCAAAGATGGCCCGGGCTTCGCGGGCGTCAAGAACGGAAAACTCCCGAGCGGCCGTCCGGCGACACATGAGTTGATTATGGACCTGGTAACGAAAGGACAGGAATCTATGCCCGCCTTCAAAGAACTGCTAAGCGAGCAACAGCGGGAGGATGTCGTCGCGTACGTCATGACACTTTGATGTCACGCAATGTCCGCGCGTCCGAACGCCTCCACACGA
Source organism: Acidobacteriota bacterium (assembly GCA_031412835.1). GTDB lineage: Bacteria > Acidobacteriota > Terriglobia > Bryobacterales > Bryobacteraceae. Next base: position 10,543 of record JANODS010000566.1, read on the forward strand.
TTCGTCATTTCTTCCGGGCGAAGGGGTTCTGATACCAAACCACGTTCTTGCTCTCAAAGCCCGCTACCAGCAGATCTGCGGTTCCGTCGCCATCCATGTCCACCATTCGCAAGTCATAGGAAGATTGATCGTTCGAAATCTGGTGCGGAGTGAAGTTGCCTTTGCCGTCATTTTCAAACCACTTGGCGATCCGTGAATCTTTGGCGACGGTGACCACATCCGCCTTGCCATCGCCATTCACGTCAAATATTGCTAGCGCGTGGGGACCTTTGATCTCCGCGTCAATGTCATGGGCCTTCCAATCCGGCGCGGCAAACCAAGTCAGACCAACGCCATGCCCCCGCGACCCCACAAAATCCGGCTTGCCATCGCCGTTCAAATCGCCAATCTGAATATTGGTTGCGCCAAATTCGTTGCCAGCGATTAAGTGCTTCGTCCACGGGAGCCTCGGATTTTTACCTTGCTCCCACCAGGCGAACCAGTTGCCGCCCGGCGAATCTTTCGCAGCGCCGGCAATGTCGGGACGTCCGTCACCATTCACATCGCCGAACGCAAGATAGTGGCTCAACCCTGGGGCATCGCCGTTCGCAAACGCGTAGCGCGGCCACCGCTCATTCGCTTTCGCACCCATCGGTACCCTGTACCAAACCAGCGCATCCTTCATCGCCCCCCGGGGTTGACCACTACTGGCAGCCAGATCGAGCCGGCCGTCCCCATCGACATCACCCAACAAGAGACCGTGGACGCCATCGGCTCCACCATCCGCCGCATCGTCGATGACGTGGTAGGCCCAGTTCTCGCGAAGCGGATCGTTCGGTTGTTCCAGCCAGTAGATCAGGCCCGGGTGGTAACGCGCGGCGACCAGATCCATGCGTCCGTCCCCATTCACGTCCATCGGTACGGCAAAGATGGTGCGGATTCCTTCGCTCAGCACGACTGGTTTCCAAGCCGGTCCAATGTAAAGGACCACCTTTTCCGATTTCGCCGTAATGTCGCTGGCAATTACGTCAATCTTGCCATCGCCGGTGAAATCCGCCGCTGTAGCGGTTTGGGTGGTGAATCCTTCCGCAATGACATGCCGTGTCCAACCAGTCTGCGCCCGGCCGGGCTGCGCGCAGAACAGGCTTACGAAGATGAACAGTAATCGGCTCATGATCTTGGGTTACGACGAAAAGCGGCGGCGGTCAAAGACGGAATCCATCGCATCCATCCTATACGAATCGGCCTGGTCGGTGCAGCGGTCTCCAAGTGTACCGGGCCATCCGGGCGGATACAGTAGCCGTAAGTGATTGTGGTTCTCGCAATCTCGAAGTTGTTGATAAATGTGTTTCTGGTGCTGGCTCACGACCGCCGCCGGATTCTCCACTTTGCCGTGACCGCTCATCCCACTGCGGCGTGGACCGCGCAGCAACTCCGCGAAGCCTTTCCCTGGGACACCGCGCCCCGCTATTTGCTGCGCGATCGCGACCGGATCTTCGGGAAAGAGTTCGTGGATCAAATCAAAGCCATGGGGATCAACCAGGTGCTGTCGGCACCACGTTCCCCGTGGCACGGGCTTATATCGAACGGATCATCGGCACCATCCGCCGCGAGTGCCTGGACCACGTAATCGTGTTCGGCGAATGGAGCTTGTACCGTCACCTGCAAGGTTTCGTGGACTACTATCATCGAAACCGGACGCACCTGGGATTGGAGAAGGACTCTCCGGTTCCTCGCCCGATCCAACCGGCTGACATGGGGCGAGTTGTT
>JANODS010000567.1:0-8644 GCA_031412835.1 Acidobacteriota bacterium
ACACGATGGACCCAGCCGAAAAGGCCAAACCCTACTGGCGCGTCAAAGCGCTCAACCGCGAATAGTGAGCTACAGCGTACGCCTCCGCTGCTCGGAAGCAGAGTGGGAAGACCTCCTCGCCGACTGGTCCGACGACTACCCCATCCAGGGGGTAGTCGAGGACGGAGTCGGCTACCAAGTCTTCTTTGCCTCCTCCGCCACTGCTGAAAAATTCGCCGCCGCCCACCACTCCCCGGTCGAACCCGTCCCCGAGCAAAGCCACGTCTGGTGGGACGACTGGCAGCCCCTCCTCATCGGCGAGCGCTTTTTCCTCTGTCCGCCAGATCGCTACGATCCCACCCCGCCCGGCCGCCTCCGCCTCGCCATGATCGGAGCCAACGTCTTCGGCGGAGGGGAGCATCAAACCACCCAGCTCTGTCTCGAACTGCTCGAAGAGGTTCTCCTCCCCGGCCAAACCGTTCTCGACATCGGAACCGGCACCGGAATTCTCAGTGCTGCCGCCCGCGCCCTCGGGGCCTCCACCGTCTGGGCCTGTGACGTCGAACCAGCCGCCGTCGCCCTCGCCCAGCAGCACGCCCTCGTCTGGCAAGGCTCCGCCAGCTCCGTCCGCTCTGGAGTAGCCGATCTCGTTATGTGTAACATCCACCTAGCCGTAATGAGGGAGATCCTCCCCGATCTCCTCCGCCTCTCCGCCCCCCTGCTTCTGAGCGGCTTTCTGAAAGACCAAATCCCCGAACTCACGGTCGGGCTGAGGATACTAGCCCAACGAGAGCGCGACGGCTGGTGCGCCGTCTGGGCGACCGCGCCGAAACCAACCGAACCGACTCCAATTTCATAGCTGCCCTCCCCCAGCCGGACACCCTGTTCTGGCGATCCTGTTGCCGCCGTCCAGCCACACAGCGGCCCCCAATCGCCTCCGCCGCTATGCCCACTGACTCCTCCGAAGATCGTCGCCTCTCCCTCTCGATACCGCGACCACTAAACTCCGTCGCCGACGAGCGTTTCCGGTTTCTTCTCCCGGCCGCTGGTTCTACCCGGGAACCGACCCATTTTCATTCCTCGACTCTCAGCGGTCTTCCCGAAAACAAGATCGCAGTGCATAGTTGCCCAGCGGGCCCGCCTTCTCGCTCACGAATACGAATCCAGGCGACGCCAGCACCGCCGTATAGCCAGTGATCATCGTCTTCACAAGCGACACGCCCTTCGCCCGCTGCCCTGCAATCAGGTCGAGGAATCGCGTCACGTCTGCCTCGGCCACCGGCCGAACAAGACCCCCGAACTCAACGTTGGGCCAAGAGTTCTCATCCAACGAAATCTCGAGAGCTGGTGCGCGGTCTGAGCTACTGCGGCGGAACCAACCGGACGGACTCCAAATTCATAGCTGCAACTCCAGCCGCAGCTTTTGACCGCACCTGTAACGTTTGCTCCCCCGCCGCCAAACGCAGTGTCCCAAGCGCATAAGTCCGGAACAGCTGATCATCCCCCGTATCCTCGGTCACGCCAGCCAACTCCACCCCCCTCGCGGTCACCGCTACCGGCAGACCCTTCTTCGCCTTACTCGCCCCGTACGTTAACTCGACCCGATACGCACCAGCCTTCGGCACGGTAATGTTCCAAGACGGCACATCATCCGACCGCGCCCACTTCGTCAGATGGACATGCCCAAGAATATTTTCCTTCTTCGCCCGCTGTTCGAACCGCGTCTCAATCTCCGCGGAAGCCATCGTCAGCAACAACACGCCCGCTTCGTCCGGCCGATCCCGATACGCCACCACCTGCGGTGAACCATCCAATTGCAGAGCCACCACGCTCGCGGTCGCATCCGGAGCCGATTTCGGCAGCCGTACAATCCAATCGTCCCCGTCCCGCTCGGTCGTCAACTTCGCTTCAGCTGCACCCAGTAACGTCGCTTTGAATACCGCGTTCTTCAAGCCCGGCACCCGCAACCGTCCATCCGTCGGCCACTCGAACACGTGCAGATACAACATCGAATCCTTAACCGTCGCTCGCCCAAAAAACGGCAAGCGCGCAAACGGACTCCCCGTCGTCCCATAGATCGCGTCGCCGTACACGTCCATCCACCGCCCCATCGCCCGCAACCGCTGCACGAACTCTTCCTGAATCGTCCCGTCCGGTCGTGGACCCACGTTCAACAACAGGTTTCCACCCTTCGACACAACCTCCACCAACATCCGAATCAGCTCCCGCTCGGTCTTGAACTCCGTTTCATACTGATTAAAGCCCCAACTGTCGCCGTTGATCGTCACGCACGATTCCCACAAAATCGGCTTCCCGCTCGGATCCAACACCCCGGTCGCGGGAACGAATTGCTCCGGCGTCCCAAAGTCAGCCTTGTTTCCCGGCTCTCGTTTATACAGCCGGTCGTTGATCAACGTGTTCGGCTGCAATTTTCGGATAAAATCGTAGATCTCGTCCGACCGCATCTCCGCCGTCGAATGCTCCCACTCCCCGTCGAACCAGATCATCGCCACATCACCGTAATTGGTCAGCAACTCTTCCAACTGGCGCTTCATGAAGTCAATGTAGCCATTCAAGTCGCCGCCGTCTTTGTAGGTGTTCGGATGCTCCCACGCCCGCAGCGGCCGATACAACGGATGGTGCCAATCCATGATCGAGTGATAGAAACCCAGCCGCAAGCCCTTCCGACGCGCAGCCGTCGCCAGATCTTTCAACGGGTCGCCCGCATACCCCGTCATCTCCATATCGTAGTCCGACGCCTTCGACCGGTACATCGAAAACCCATCATGGTGTTTCGAAGTGATCACCATATAGCGAACGCCCGCCGCCTTCGCCACCTCCGTCCACTCCTCAGCATTGAACTTCACCGGATTGAACGCGCGAACATACTGATCGTACCGCGCCTGCGGAATCTGCAACTTGTGCCGAGCCCACTCGTGCCGTCCCAGCACCGAATACGGCCCCCAATGCACAAAAAGTCCGAATTTCGCCTCCCGAAACCACCGCGTCCGCTCCTCATCCATCAACGGAGGAGTCTGCGGTTGGGCGGTTGCCGCAACCGTCGAAAGCGCAAGAAGTCCCCAAAACACCAACATCTTCGCACGTAAGTTGAACAGTTCCATGGCGTTCCTATTCTATTCGTGCAAGTGCCGGTTCATATTCTGCAGGGACTGCATCGTCGAGCTCAGCTCCGGCCAATCCGAGTCCAGCAACGCTTTCGAATCCAACGACGTCCCATGCTGCATCCCCACAAACAAAGAAACCAATTCCGGATCTCGCCAACCCTTCGCCGCCTCTTGCTTCAAGATTTCTAACGCCTGCTCCCTCGTAAACGCAGCCTTATACGAACGTTTCGTCGTCAACGCATCAAAAATATCAACGACCTGCAGGATCCGCGCCAACAAGGGAATCTGCTCTCCGGCCAGCCGATCCGGATATCCCGTCCCGTCCCAGCGCTCATGATGGCTTCGGATTATCGGCAACACCGGAGACAAAGTCTTCATCGGTTTGCAGATCTCCACCCCCCGAATCGTATGTAACTCCATCACCTTCCATTGGTCCTCAGTCAGCTTTCCCGTTCCCAACAGAATCGAATCGGGAATCGAAATCTTTCCAATATCATGTAAAAAACCACCCCGGTACAACGCCACCAAATCCGGTCGCGGCAGCCCCAACGCCAGCCCCAACGCCACGCTGTAGGTCGCCAATCGCTCACAATGTTCGCCCGTCCCCGTGTCCCGATTCTCCACCGCCTGAGCCAGCGCAAACAGAATCGTCTCAGCCTCTTCGAGCGAGTCAATCGCCGCTTTGTGCCGCAACAACGAGTTCACCCGCGCTCGCACCACCGACGGGTGCAACGGCATTGTCAAATACTCGTCCGCCCCAGACTCAATCCCCTCAACCTCAAAGTCAGAACCGTGCACGCTCGTCAACATCAGGATCGGGATGAACTGCGTCTTACGCTCCGATTTCAACCGCCGACACAGCTCCGTCCCGCCAATCCCCGGCAATAAAAAGTCCGCGATGATCAGGTCGACCGGCTGCACCGCAATCAGCTCGAGCGCCTCCATTCCCGTTGCCGCCTCGATAAATTCGTGATTTCCCGCACGCAACATCGACTTCAACAACCGCCGATTGATCTGATTCCCATCGACCACCAAAATCTTCGCCGGACTCGCCGCTTCCGCCGTAGTCGGCCGGATCAACGGCGATCGCAAACCCGCGGAAACGGTTTCGCGCCCCGGCCCAAACCGAACAGTCGAAATCTCGGCCGCTTCGGCCAGCGGCGTCGAGAGGGCGGATACTTGACGTTCAGGAAACGGCATGAGGCAACTAGGATCGGTACGCTAAAAACATCGACACATGTTAACTATCGGCGCTCTGGGGAAAACCATTAGATAATGGTGGCGAGAAGATTCATGAAACTCCTTTACCTTTTCGCAACCCTCCTGCCTCTCGGCGCCGAAACCCTCAGCCAAGGCGAACGCGACCGCGCCATGAGCCATCTCCAAGCCACCCGAAAGCTCTACGTCGACGCCACCTCGGGCCTTTCCGAAGCCCAATGGAAATTCAAATCCGCGCCCGACCGCTGGAGCGTCGCCGAGTGCGCCGAACACCTCGCCGAAAGCGAAGACTTCCTCCGTGGGCTCCTCGTCTCGACCCTCAAAAAATCACCCGTCAACGACGCCAAACGCGAAGCCGCTCGCCCCAACCGCGAGAAGATGGATCAAATGGTACCCGTCATGCTCGCCGACCGCTCTAAAAAAGCGCAAGCCCCCGAACCCCTGAAACCCACCGGCAAACTCGGCTCCCAAGAACAGGTTATCAAGGCCTTCCGCGAACGCCGCGATGCCACCCTCACCTTCATCGAACAGACTTCGGAAGATCTCCGCGGACGCACCTTCTCCCTCGGCGGCAACGAAATCGACCTCTACCAGATGGCCTTCATGATCAGCGGCCACACCGAACGCCACGTCAAACAGATGCGCGAAGTCCTCGCCGATCCCAACTTTCCTAAGCAGTAGGCGGTCGGCGAACCACCAGCAACGTCACGTCATCCACGGGCTGCAGGTCGCCGAGGAAGCAACGCAACTGCCGCCCAATCTCAAGCATCGTCTCGTTAGCGGATCGGTCCTTACAAGCCAACGCAATCTGGCCAACAGCTTCCTCGCTGAACTCCTCGTCCGCCGCGTTCGGAGCCTCGGACACCCCATCGGAATACATCACCAAACTCTCCCCCGGCTCCAGAACCGTGTTCCCCCCCATGTACGGAATGTTCGGCAAAATCCCCAAAACGGGCCCGCCGGTCGTCAACAGTTCAATCTTTCCGGAATTCCTGATCAGCGCCGGGGGATTGTGCCCCGCGTTCGTGAAGGTCATCGACCCGGTCTTCGGATCGAGCATCGCAAAGAACCCCGTAATAAACTTGTTGTCCGGCGTATTCGCCTTCAAGCTGTGGTTCAGTCGAGTCACCAACCGGGCCACGTCGAACTCCACCTCCATCAACGCCTGCACGCGCGCCTGCAAGTTCGACATCAGCAACGCCGCCGACAAACCCTTTCCCGCCACGTCGGCCACCACGAACGCAACCCGGCCATCTGGCAGTACAAAAAAGTCAAAATAATCGCCGCCCACTAATTTGCACGGCGCGCTCCGGCCAGCCACCTCTAGCCCCGGAATCTGCGGCATCCTCTGCGGCAGCAGCCCCCGCTGGATCTCGGCCGCCTGGTCCAACTCCCGCGACATAAACTTCTCCGTCTGCTCCACTTCCAGCAATCGAGCGTGTTCAATTCGAATCGCCGCGATATTCGCCAGCACCGTCAGCAAGCTCAAATCGTTCGCATCGAACGAACGCATATAGTCGGTCGCGTCAACGTACAGCAACCCGGTCACCTGCGTATCCGTCTGCAGTGGCACCGCCATCAAGCTCCGAATCCGCTGCGCCACAATCGTCGCGCTCGACTTTAACATCGCGTCCATCGACGCATCCCGCACGAGCAACGACGACCGCTCGTTGATAACTTTGTCCCGCACCGCCGTCGAGACTTTGAACCCGTCTCCCCGATGCGCCTTCGCCACTAATACACCATTTTCAAAGGTCATCAACACGCCGCGTTTGGCGTCCACCGCATGCAGGCTCAGCTCTAAGATCACCTCGAACAACTCGCTCAAAGGGCGAAAGCTCGCGATCTCTTTCCCCGCCTTCACCAGCGCTTCCATCCGTCGGGCCGCCAGGTCGGGAGGCTGTGGGGTCGACGGGACTGCCGCCTCGGCTAACTTCGCCGGATCGAACCGAAACACTACCGTCGAGGACGAAGGGTGCGCCGAAGGCGCGTCGTCGACAAATTCAAGCGGCGATCGAACTTGCTCCTTCTTAGCCGCGTGCGGTTCAAACGTAATCACCAACCGCCCTGCCGTGATCGTATCCCCCGCCAGCAGGCTCTTGGCCTGCGTCAACAGCTCTCCATTCAACGCCGTGCCGTTCTTGCTTCCCATGTCCCGCACCATCCAGGTGCTGTCCAGGTATTCAATGGCAAAGTGCAGACGCGACAACATCGTATCTTCCGGCAGCGACAAGGCCGCGGCCTCCGATCGGCCGACCATGAAGGGGGATTCGACGACGCGGATCATTCGCGCTACGCCTTCCTGCCCTCGAACCTGAATTTCAGCAGCAGCGGGAGCATTCATAATATTTTGAGAGGTAGCCCAGTGGTACGAAGTCTCACTCGTGGGTATACTAGATGGGTATCTTAAGTCTAACAGGGGCGCGGACTCTATCCGAGCTCCTTAAAAATCTGGGGAGGACGCGTGAGCGTTACCATTAATTCTCGTGTCAGCGGCGACGTAACCATTGTGGATATCGCCGGAAAGATTACGCTGGGAGACGGCTCCGCCATGTTGCGCGACAAGGTGAAAGAACTCGCCGCCGCCGGCGGCAAGAGCATTCTACTCAATCTCGGCGAAGTTAACTACATCGATAGCTCCGGCATCGGTGAGTTGGTCTCAGCCTTCACCACCATCTCCAACCATGGCGGTAACTTGAAGCTCTTGAACTTGACCAAACGCGTGAAGGATCTTCTGCAAATCACCAAGCTCTACACGGTCTTTGAAGTCTTCGACGACGAAGCCAAAGCAATCGCCAGCTTCTAGCTCCCACACCGAGCAGTTCTTCGATAGGGATGGCCCGCGCCATCCCTATTGTCTTTTCTACCCGCCCCCAGTCTCTCCATACCGAACGGCAGTTGGAAAATAGATACGACGCTCTTGTAGCACCATCCCTGAAATGGCTTGCCCAAAGCCACCGCCAGCAGCACCGGCCGATCCCCCCGCAGTCCCAAACTCGCCAAAGGATACGACCCCTCCGCTCGTTCGTACATCGCCAAACGATACATCTCATCGTGCAGCGGCAGCCGCCACTCTCTTCCTCCTAACCAGAAGACCACCCGCACCCGCTTCCGCCATAACTCGCGATCCTCGATCACCACCAACTTCGCGTGGCGCGCTTCCACCAGCGTTAACGACGCCGTCGGAGGTAACTCTCGCACCCGCCCCGCCCGCCACCGAGTCTCCCCGTCCCCGAATAGCTCCGGGCCGGGCCGAACCGCTCGACGGACCACCTCCAGCACTTCCAAATTCGCTGGCCGCTCGCCCAGTCGCCACCGCGTCCCCTCAATCAGCCGATTCTCCGGTTGGCCCACCGCCTGCTCCGGCCAATCCGCTTCCACCGTCAGCCGGTCCAGCAGCCGAGGCTGCGTCCGTTCTCCCATCACCGTATGGTGTGGATACAAGCAACCGTCTTGGTGAGGGCCCACTAATCGGACCCATCCTCTCCCGTCCGCCCACAGACCGGCGACGCTACGCCCATCGCCTAACCGCGAAATCGAAACGACAATGAGATCCTCTGCCACGCAATAGGAGGGTGTCCGCCATCCGCCAAAACTCTCTTATTCCGGCTCCGAACCGTGCGGAATCTCTTGCAACAAGGACAAAAACTGTTGCGTCGCCCGATTGAACTTTTTCCTTCGCCGATGGATGATCCCTAAGGGCCGATACAGCCTCGGCGCTACGAGCGGAATCGCCACCACCCGCCCCGCTTCCATCTCGGCTTGTAGAATCCGAGCCGGGGCGATCGAAACCCCCGAACCCAACATCACCGCTTCTTTGATCATCTGCAAATTGTCAAAATGCATAATCAGATTGACGGTCACGTCCCGGTCCCGCAGATACCGGTCCACCTCCCGCCGAATCGGTAGATCTTCATCAAATCCTATGAAATCCACCCCGTTCAACGCCGTCGGATCAATCTCTCGATACCGAGTCAGCGGATGACCCGGCGCACAAGCCACCACCATCTCCTCGCTCCGCCAATCAATCACCGCTACTTCCCGGGTCGGCTCCGGATAAGACACAAGACCCAAATCCGCGTGGTCCGTCCCCACTGCTTCGTATACCCGCTCCGGTCGCAGATAGTCCACCCGCAGCACCGCTTCCGGCCACCGCCGGGCAAACTCAGCCTCCAGTCGCCACATCTCCGATAAACCCACCGAATAGATCGAGGCGACCCGCACCGTCCCTTCCACATCCCCAGCCAAATTTGTCAGAGCGGCGTCGAACTCCTCTCGCCGCCGCAAAATGTCCCGGCAGAGGTCAAAGTATAACCGACCTG
>JANODS010000568.1:0-3229 GCA_031412835.1 Acidobacteriota bacterium
TCCAGAACACCGGCCGAGGGTTTGAAGACCGTACCGCCCGCTCCCGCCTCGCCGCCGCCGTCGGCCGCCGCAGCGGCTGGGGCATCGCCGTAGCCGACTTCGACAACGACGGTGCCAAGGACATCCTGACCGCCAACTCGCACGTCATGGACAACATTGACCAGCACTCCGGCGACCGGTATCGCCTGCCGCTCTCTCTGTTCCGGAACAAGAACGACGGGACGTTCGAGGACGCTGGACCGCTCTTCCCTGGCGATGCCGCGCATCGAGGGCTTGTCGTGGCCGATCTCGACAACGATGGGCGTCTCGACTTAGTGGTAACCCGGCTCGGCGAGGAGCCCCGTCTTTGGCGCAATGAAAGCCCAGCGCGGAACTGGATCGGCGTCGATGTCCCGGTGGGTACGACGGTGCGGATCGGGAACCAAACCAGCGTCCAGGCGACGGCCCTGGGCTACGCCAGCTCCGTTCTATCACCCCTTCATTTTGGCTTGGGTTCCTTGGGCAAGGTTCCAAAGATTCAGATCGTCGACCCCAATGGCAAGACCAAGACCCTCGTGGACGTCCCAGTGAACCAAGTCCTGAAACAATAGTCGCGACGGCGGTGTCAAAGATCGTATGCTCAATCTTTACCGTGGCTTAAACGATCAAGCGACGATCATCGCCACGGCCCCGCTAATCGAGGTATCCGCGATCCTCTTTGCCCGAATCGAATACCTCTCCGAAGCCCTCTATCCAGCCGCCTATGGATCATTGCCACGGCACCGCTGATAGGCCTGCTTGGCACGGTTGACCACCTATTTGGCTGTTTCCCTGGCGTCGTTGACGAGGAGTCGTCGATGCTGATGGCCCGCCTCGGCTGCATCTCCGATGCACTCTATCCGGCCGCCTATGGCGTCGCCCTGGCGATCATAACCACTTGGTCCCGCAACTATCTCCTCCACCGGACCGACGCCCTACTCGCCGGGGTTAATGCTCATGCAGACACTCCGGGTACTCTCCTAGGATCGCGTTGCCCTTGAACCCGAGCGTATCGCCCATCCCGGCCTTCGAAGTCCAATACCCGTCCGCCGTCAACGCCTTCACAGCCCTAAAGAAACGTTCGCCGACGCCCTTGAGGTCGCCGGCGTCGCAACGGGCGCAGAGCGGCTCCAGGATCGCCAACTGCTGCTTCTCGGTCAACGCAACAAACGACTTCCCCCTCGTCTGCTTCTTGAGCCATGCCAGACCCGCCGTCATCACCTTCTGCTGCGCCGGGTTCCGCCCTACGACGAAGTCGATGTAGGCAGGTACTCCGGCGGCTCCAGCCCCGAGGGTATCCGTGTGGGGAATGATCCGCTCAGCGATCACCGCGACCGTCGCGAAGTCCTCCTTCGAAAAGTACTTCGGCTCCGGTAGCGCGGCCTGGCCGGCAGGCATCGTATGCGTCCCTTCGTGCTGGGCGTACAACTCATCCGCCGCGAACGGAAAGGCGCAGGTCGCCGATATCGACCCGATGATCTTCAAGGCATCTCGACGCTCAGCCATTACAGTTCTCCCTTCTTCGCCCGGTCGGCGATGTGCTCCGCCGTCCGCGCCGCCAACGCCATCATCGTCAGCGTCGGGTTCTTCTCCGAGGCCGAAGGAAACACACTGCCATCCAACACAAAGAGGTTCTTCACATCATGGGACTGACACCACTTATTCACGACCGACGTTCGCGGATCATCGCCCATCCGCGCTCCACCTAACTCGTGGTTCGTCCGCGGCTCATCCCACACCTTCTGAATCTTCGCACCAGCCGCCTCCAGAATCCCTTTCGACCATTGCTGCATATCCTTGAATATCTTCCAGTCATTCTCCATCCACGTTACTTGCCGGCGGGCTGAAGGCAGGCCATATTGATCTAACTTGGCATAGTCCAAATCGACATACGATTTGGCATTGGGCACCATCTCGCCGTACGGGCTGAAGACGACGAATGACGGATAGTGATCCTTCACCGTCTGCTTGTACTTGGCCCCCATGCCGCCCATCTCCCGAGCCCAACCCACGCCTCGCCGGTTCTGGTAGCCGAATTGCGCCCCGAAGCTCCGCACATAGTCGCGCTTCCGTTCGTGCATGAAGCTCGGCAAATAGGCGTGATCCAGAAAGCCCTCGTCGTCCTTTAACTTCGTTCCGACCAGGCCATCGAGGAAGGCTTCGACGCCTCCCGTGAAATGGGGGATGAAGTGCTTCCCCAACTGGCCGCTCGAATTCCCCAGGCCATTCTTGGCCGACATCTGAAGCAGCGCGACACTCTGCACACAGGCGCAACTGACGACCACCGACCGACCGAGCACCTCGCCCTCCGCCTTGGTCTCTCGATGGAGAAACTTCACTCCCCGCGCTCGGCCATCGGCTGCCATCATCACTTCGCGGACCACGGCGTTCGGAATCAACTCGAGCTTTCCGGTCTTCATGGCCGGTAGCAGGTGAACGTCGTAACTGTTGTACTTGGCCACCACGTCACAGCCAGCCATGCAGTTGCCGCAGTAATGACAACCCGGACGCCCGAACTTCGCCTGGGTCAAGGTCGCCTTACGGACGTGGATCGTCTTTAGACCTAGTTTCCGGGCACCTTTGTCAATTAACTTATCGGAGCACTTATAGGGCGCGGGGGGCAGAAACACTCCGTCGGGCAGATCCTTCAACCCGTCGTAGTTTCCACAGACTCCCACCTCTCGCTCGATCTTGTCGTAGTAAGGGGCAAGTTCGGCATAGGTGATCGGCCAGTCCTCGCCGCCGCCGTCGAACGTCTTCCCCTTAAAGTCGCGTTGAGAATAGCGCCATGCGACGGCGTTCCACGTCAGGGTCTTGCCCCCGAGGCCGCGGGCCCGTTCGCTCTCCATTCCGGGCTTGCCGGGGCGCATCTTCGGGATCTGCCGATTGGAGAATTCCCACGGCATCGCATGGGTCGGAAAGTCTGTTCGGGTGTTGATCTTCGGCCCGCCTTCGACCATGGCGACGTGGGCCCCGGCCCGCGCCAGATGCGCAGCCAGGGTGCCTCCCGAGGCCCCGGAGCCGACTACGACCACATCGTAAATTGGGTTCGCCATTAGTCCCTCAACAACCACATTTTCATCGATTTCGAGACTAGCTCAGCCGCGTCCTGCTGCACGAAATGCCCTGCACCCGGAACCGTAACGAGCGTCCAATCTTTCGACAGCCACTCCCATGTCCCGTTCAGCCCCGCGGCGTTGAGCGCTGTATC
>JANODS010000569.1:0-1366 GCA_031412835.1 Acidobacteriota bacterium
AGGCCGGCCTTGTAGAGGTCGGCGGCTTGGTCGGAGAGAAGGACGGCGTTGGTGGTGAGGGCGATGTCTTCGACGCCGGGGATGGCGGTGAGTTTTTCGATCAGGACCGGCAGATCCTTGCGCAGTAGGGGTTCGCCGCCGGTGAGGCGAAGCTTGCGGACGCCCATCGAAACGGCGACGCGGGCGACGCGGGCGATCTCTTCAAACGACAAGATTTCCTGTCGTGGCATGAACTTCACGCCGTCTTCGGGCATGCAGTAGAAGCAACGAATGTTGCACCGATCCGTCACGCTGATGCGGAGGTTGTCATGCAGTCGGCCGAAGGTGTCGACGAGGGGTGCTTCCGCCATTTACTTTACGGCGAGCATGCGTTCGATCGGCAAGCGGGCGCGCTCCATCAGTTCAGGGCTGAGTTCGACGCGAGGGCTAACCGATTGCAGACAGTCGCGGAGTTTTTCGAGCGAGTTCTTCTTCATGTAGGGGCACTCGCTGCAATTGCAATTTTCGTTGGTGACGAAATAGAACTGCTTGTGGGGCGCGTATTTGAGAAGCGAGTGTCGCACGCCGCTTTCGGTCATGACGATGAAAGAGTTGCGTTCGCTTTCGATGCAGTACTTGATGAGGGCGGAGGTGGAGCCGATGAACTCGGCTTGGAGCAGGACGTCGCCGGGGCATTCGGGGTGGGCGACGACCATGGCTTCGGGATGGGCCATGCGGGCTTCGGTTACTTTGCGGGCGGCGAAGGTTGTGTGGACGATGCAGGCCCCTTGCCAAATGCGCATGTTGGTGCGACCGGTTTCTTTCTTCACATAGTTGCCGAGGTTGATGTCGGGCAGGAATAGGATGGGCTTGTCAGCGGGTATGGAGTTGACGATTTTGACAGCGTTCGAGGAGGTGCAGATGATGTCGCTTTCGGCCTTCACTTCGATGGAGGTGTTGATGTAGCTGACGACCGCGTGGTCCGGGTACTTGCGTTTGAAGGCGCGGACCATTTCGACGGGGCAGCTATCGACGAGAGAGCAGCCGGCGTCTTGATCGGGGACGATGACCGTACGTGTGGGGTTTAACGCTTTCGCCGTTTCGGCCATGAACCAGACGCCGCAGAAGGCGATGATTTCGCAATCGAGTTCTTTCGCTTTGCGGGCGAGTTCGAGGCTATCGCCGATAACGTCGGCAAGTTCCTGGATTTCGCTCAAGCGAGAGCGCAACGCGGTGATTCTTGCCCATCACTATCAGGAAAGCGAAATCCAGGAACTTGCCGACGTTATCGGCGATAGCCTCGAACTCGCCCGCAAAGCGAAAGAACTCGATTGCGAAATCATCGCCTTCTGCGGCGTCTGGTTCATGGCCGAAACGGCGAAAGCGT
>JANODS010000570.1:0-2095 GCA_031412835.1 Acidobacteriota bacterium
ATGTTCCTCCTTCCTGGTTACGATACTGTATCGTATCCATTCGAATCGTCAAGATAGAAGCTTGAATTCAACAATCGCTCCGCCCCGCGCCCCCGGTCGCCCCCGCGACGCCGAAACCGAGACCCGTATTCTCCAGGTCGCCCTCCGTCTACTCGCCGAACAGGGCTACTCTCGCATGTCCCTCGACGCCGTCGCCGCCGAATCGGGAACGAGCAAGCCCACCATCTACCGCCGCTGGTCCTCCAAGGCCGACCTTGCCACCGCCGCCCTCAATACGATTCAGTTCGCGGAGCCGCCCGTCGATACCGGGTCCTCCCTCGGCGACCTCACACGCACGCTGGAACAGTTTTCCACCTCGCTCCTCCGGCCGAACGGCATGTCGCTTATCGGCACGGCACTGGCCGAAGAATCTCATACGCCGGAGCTGCTGGCGGTCTTCCGCGCCCGCCTCGTCGCCACCCGCCGGGGCATGCTCCACGCCATCCTGCTCCGCGCCCAAAAGCGGAAAGAACTCCGCCCGGCGGTCAATCTCGATTGCGCCGTCAACATGCTCGTCGGCGCGTTCTACGCCCGCTACCTAGCTACCTCCACCGTCCCGCCCGATTTCGCCGGAGACGTCGTCGGACTGATCTGGAAGGGAATCGCCTCGCCGGCCACCGCTCCCTCCCGACCCCGCGCGTGATTCCGCTCTTTGTTGGGGTACCTTTTCTACCCGCGACGTCATCGGCCGGTCTGGAAGGGCATAGCCCCGCCGCTCGCAAGCCCGCGCTATGTTACTGTCGCTCATGCGGCGAAACTCCACCCTTCTCATCCTCTCGTTCACGGCGCTGGCGCAAGCGCAAGATTGGACTTGGCGCGGCACGGCTCTCCTCACGCAAGCCCGCTCGGAAGCCTGCCTCCAACGCCTCCCCGATGGTCGCGTTCTCGCCATCGGAGGCCTTGGCCCCGATCCGCTCGACAGCGTGGAGCTCTTCTCGACGCAGCCCACCGAATCGTTTCGCGCGGTGGCGCCTTTGCCCGCCCCCCGCGCCGGTCACGGGTGCACCGCCCTCGACGATGGCCGCATCCTCGTCGCCGGAGGCGGGACACGAGGCATCGCGCTATACGAACCCTCCTGGGACTCTTGGACGCCCATCGATAGCCCCGTCGAACGCACCGGCGGCACGGTCGCGCTCCGCCTGCTCGATGGCCGGGTCTTGATCGCCGGTGGCGGCTCCACCGTCCTCGAAACTTTCGACGCCAACTCCGCCGAAATCACCACCCTCCCGGCCACTCTGCTCTTCCGCCGCGAAAAGTTCACTCTCACCCTGCTTGCCGATGGCCGGGTCCTGATCATCGGCGGCCTCGAAGGCGAAACCAGCCTCAGTTCCACCGAAATCTTCGATCCAGCCACCGACACTGTACAGGTCGGCCCGGCGCTCACCGGGCCCCGCGCCGCTCACTCGGCCACCCGCCTCCTCGACGGTCGCGTCTTACTCGCCGGGGGCTCCTCCGGCGCGGCTGACCTCAACACGCTCGAGGTGTTCGACCCAGAGTCGGCCACGTTCAAAACGCTCTCGGCCACTTTGAAACAAGCGCGGCAGGGCCACGCCAACCTACTCTTCGATGGCAACGGCACGGTACTCCTCGCCGGTGGCTCGGCCGCCGGCGTTCCTCTCGCCACGACGGAACTCTTTGATCCGGCCGAGAATCAGGTGCTGAACGCGGGGCCTCTTACCGCCGCCCGAACCGCCATCGCGGCCATCCTCCTTGACGACGGCTCCGTGCTCGCCACCGGCGGTCGCGGCGCTGACGGACCCAGCCGAGCTTGCGGAATTCTCATTTCTCCTAACCTCGTGTTCACCCAGGCCGATTACCGCCCGCTGGAACAGGCGGTTGTCTCGGCCACCTTCCCGCCCTCCGTCCCGAACAATCTTCGCGTAAGTTTTACGCTCGTTCGCATCAATCCGGCCACCGGCACCCAGACCCGGGTCGATGGCCGCTTGCTCTCTCAATCGGCCCACAAAGTAAACACCCGGATAGCCGCGACAAGGATCATGAAAGTCTTCCGCGCAGATATTTGCCATGAGTTTATGCTCGCCGGCACCGCCACGCC